>JAVCCL010000005.1 GCA_030765505.1 Candidatus Kaelpia imicola
AGAATAGATGTTATAGCTGATGTTAACGTTGTCTTACCGTGATCAACGTGTCCTATTGTTCCAATATTTACATGCGGCTTTGTCCGTTCAAACTTCTCTTTAGCCATCTTTCACCTCCTGATAAAATTAAAATCCTCCAACTATTTTCTCTGCTATATTTTTTGGTACAACATCATAATGAGAAGGCTGCATAACAAACGTTGCTCTTCCCTGTGTTAATGAGCGGATAATTGTAGCATATCCGAAGAGCTCTGACAAGGGGACAAACGCTCTTATTAATTTTATATTTGCCCTGTCAATCATACTCTTAATATCACCGCGCCTAGAACTTATATCTCCTATAACATCACCCAAATAATCATTGGGTATAAATACTTCCAAATCCATTATAGGTTCAAGTAATACTGACTTCGCACGCTTCAAGCCTTCCTGAAACCCCATGCTGGCAGCCATCTTAAAAGCAAGCTCTGAAGAATCAACTTCATGGTAACTGCCATCTATTATATCCACCTCTAAATCTATAACAGGAAAACCGCCTAAAACACCAGACTCAGAACTAGAATGGATACCTCTTTTAACAGCTGAGATATAATCTCTAGGAATAGCCCCGCCTTTAATTTTATCATTTACTGTTATCCCGGATCCTTTTTCGGCAGGCTTTAAAGATATCTTGACATGTCCGTACTGACCACGGCCACCTGTCTGCTGCACAAACTTACCTTCAACAACGGCTTCATCTGTTATTGTCTCTTTGTAGGCAACCTGAGGTTTTCCTACATGGGTACCAACATTAAACTCTCTTGCCAATCTATCCAGTATTATCTCAAGATGTAATTCTCCCATACCGGATATGATGGTCTGCCCCGTCTCTTCATCATAATAAATTTTAAACGTCGGGTCTTCCTCTGATAATTTAAACAACCCATTAGAGAGTTTGTCCTGGTCAACTTTTGTCTTAGGCTCAACAGCCAAAGATATGACCGGATCAGGGAATTGCATGCTCTCTAAAACTATCGGATGGTTCTCATCGGCTAAAGTATCGCCTGTTAAAGTATTTTTTAAGCCTACAATTGCAACTATATCTCCTGCCTCAACAGAATCCAAAGGCTCTTTTTTATCTGCATGCATCCGCAACAGCTTTGTAACTCTCTCTTTTTTTTCTTTATTTACATTATGTATATATGAACCGCTCTTAATGCCTCCTGAATAAACACGTACATAACTAAGTTTTCCAACAAATGGATCAGTTATTATCTTGAAGCATAATCCAGCAAAAGGAACTCCGTTCTTAACCTCTCTTCTCTCTTCTTCTCCGGTATTTGGATTAATACCGCAGATAGGGGGTACATCCAGAGGCGATGGCATATAGTCACAGACAGATTCTAGTAGAAACTGTACACCTTTATTCTTAAAAGAGGAACCGCAGAGAACAGGTACAACCTTATTTAAAATAGTTGCTCTCCTGATAACTTCTTTTATCTTCTTTGTGTCAACATCCCCGCCATGAACATATTTATCAAGTAATTCATCATCAAACTCTGCTAACTTCTCCAGCATCTTCTCTCTATACTTATTTACCTTGGAGATAAGATCTTCGGGGATCTCTTCATATTCATATTTCTGCCCCGTATCATCACTATATACTATAGCTTTCATCTCTATTAAATCCACCATACCCTTATAGTCAGCTTCGCTGCCAATAGGAACCTGTAAGAGCAGAGGATTAGTATCAAGTTTTCTCTTCATGTCAGCTACGCAATTATAGAAATTAGCTCCAACTCTATCCATTTTGTTTATATAGGCAATTCTGGGTACTTTATATCTCTCAGCCTGCCTCCAGACAGCCTCTGACTGAGCCTCTACTCCGTCTACGGCACAAAAAACAACAACAGCTGAATCTAAAATTTTTAAAGACCTCTCAACTTCAGCAGTAAAGTCAACATGTCCCGGAGTATCTATTATATTAATTCTCTTGTCATGCCAAATAATAGTTGTACAAGCTGCAGTGATAGTAATACCCCTCTCTCTCTCCTGTTTCATCCAATCCATAACAGCAGTACCTTCATGAACCTCGCCTAACTTGTAAGACTTACCGGAATAATAAAGCATCCTCTCTGTCGTTGTAGTCTTACCAGCGTCAATATGTGCAATAATACCGATATTTCTAATCTTTTTTATCTCAGTCTTCATTTTATTTGCACTAATACCATTTTTTATTGTCTCAACTTGCAAATCTTTTTCTATTACCACCTATAATGTGCAAAAGCTCTATTTGCCTCCGCCATCCTATGAGTATCCTCTCTCTTCTTAGCAGCAGCACCTTCACCACGATAAGCATCCAAAAGCTCTTGAGCAAGCCTCTCCCTCATTGACTTACCTTTCTTTGATCTTGTAGCCTCTCTTATCCAGCGCAACGCAAGAGAGAGCGCTCTTCTTTCAGGAACCTCAATAGGAACCTGGAAAGTAGCACCGCCAACACGCCTAGCCCTAACTTCAACCCTCGGCCTGACATTTTCAATAGACTTTTGAACAACTTCAAGAACCTCTGCATCTGTATTTTTATTGAGCTTCTTTTTTATAATATCGAAAGCGCCATATATTATATTTTCAGAGACAACCTTCTTACCATCCCAGATCATCAAGTTAATCATCTTTTGAACCAAAACACTATTATATACGGGATCATGGGTGATTTTTCTTTTCTCAGCTCTTCTTCTTCTCATCTCTTCTATCTACCTCCCGATAATATATTATTTCTTAGGTCTCTTAGTACCGTACTTAGACCTGGATTTCATTCTACTCTCAACACCTCCAGCATCAAGGGTACCTCTTACTATATGATACCTGACGCCGGGTAAATCCTTCACTCTTCCGCCTCTCACTAAGACTATGGAGTGCTCCTGAAGATTATGTCCCTCTCCGGGAATGTAAGAAGTTACCTCTATTCCTGTTGTAAGACGTACCCTGGCAACCTTTCTCAAAGCTGAGTTAGGCTTTTTAGGTGTCATAGTTCTAACCTGAACACAGACACCGCGCCTCTGCGGACAATTCTTCAATGCCGGAGATTTAGTCTTTTTACGTTTTTTCTTTCTGCCCAATCTTATCAACTGCTGAACTGTAGGCATTCTTATGCCTCCTTATTCTTAATTAATTCTATCTCTCTATGGTTTTTATAACCTGTGCCGGCGGGTATTAAATGACCCACTATAACGTTCTCTTTTAATCCTTTTAAACTATCCGACCTGCCTGCAGAGGCTGCATCAGTCAGTACACGTGTAGTCTCCTGGAAACTTGCAGATGATACCCAACTCTCTGTAGTCAGTGATGCCTTGGTTATTCCTTGCAAGATAAGCTTACCCTTGGCAGGCTTACTTTTTTTGCCAATCACTCTCTCGTTCTCCTCCCGGAATATAAACTTATCAACTTCCTGACCATAGAGAAAGCTTGTATCTCCGGGGTCTTCTATCTTTACCTTTCTTATCATCTGTTTTATTATCGCCTCAATATGTTTATCATTTATCTTAACACCCTGAAGGCGGTAGACTTCCTGAATCTCATTTACCAGATACTCTTGTAATTTCTTTTCTCCGCAAACGTTAAGAATATCCTGTAAAACCAATGGCCCATCAGTCAAAGCTGTTCCGGCTTCTACATGGTCGCCTCTATATACATTTAAATGTTTTCCATGCGGAATATTATACTCTTTAACCATTCCAGTCTCAGACTTAACTATAATCTGCCTCTGCCCTTTTTTGAAAGGACCAAACTCAACGATTCCGTCTATCTCAGAGACAATGGCGGGATTCTTAGGTTTTCTAGCTTCAAAAAGCTCGGCAACTCTCGGCAGACCACCTGTAATATCGCGAGTCTTAACTAATTTTCTTGCAGTCTTAGCCAGGATATCGCCAGATGAAACCTTGGCTCCATCTTTAACAAGAATGATCGCCCCCGGAGGCAGAGGATAAAAACCAAGAACCTCAGTCTCATCTTCATTCAAGACAAGCACCTGAGGATGGTAATCTCCTTTGTACTCAACAACAACAAGTCTTGTATGACCGCTAACCTCATCATATTCTTCTTTTACGGTATGCTCTAACTCTACGTCTTCGTATTTAACAACACCAGAAATCTCGGTTAAGATGGGGGAGGTATAAGGGTCCCACTCCGCGAAAACCTCTCCCTTTTTAATTACTGCTTCATCTTTAAACTTAAGCAGAGAACCCTGAGGAAGAGCAAAGCGCTCCAGCTCTCTTCCGGTCTCATCGTTAATACTTATCTGACCGTTTCTATTCAAAATAATACAATAATCCCCTTTCTCTGCGAACTTCAAACTATGGTACTTAACAAAACCTGAGTAACGAGACTGAACTTGAGACTGTTCAATTACTCTTGTAGCAGTACCTCCAATATGGAAAGTTCTCATAGTAAGCTGAGTACCAGGCTCTCCGATAGACTGTGCTGCAACAACACCAACAGCTTCACCCAGTTCAGCCAACTTACCTGTTGAAAGATTTAATCCATAACATAACCTGCAAATTCCGTTCTTAGTTTCGCAAGTCAGAACACTCCTTATCTTTATCTTTTCAATACCCAGCTCTTCTATTCTTGAAGCCCTGACTGCATCAATAATCTCTTCAGCTTTAACGATTATACTATCCGTTACAATATCAACTATGTTATCACAAGCGATTCTGCCAATTATTCTCTCTCTCAAAGACACGACGACTTCGTCGCCTTCGATTATAGCAGAGACAAATATACCGTTAACGGTACCGCAATCTTCTTCTGATACCAGCACATCCTGAGCAACGTCTACGAGTCTTCTGGTTAAATATCCGGCATCGGCTGTCTTAAGAGCCGTATCAGCCAGACCTTTTCTAGCACCATGGGTAGATATAAAATATTCCAGAACCGAAAGTCCCTCCCTAAAATTAGCTACAATAGGATGTTCTATGATTTCACCTGATGGCTTAGCCATTAAACCTCTCATACCACAGAGTTGTCTTATCTGCTGCCGCGACCCTCTTGCACCAGAATCAGCCATCATAAACGGCGGATTAAACTCTGCCATCTCTTTAAATGTCTCGTCTTCAATGCTATCTGTTGCATGGGTCCAAATATCTATCACTTTATTATTACGCTCACCGTCTGTTATAAAACCCTTCTTATACTCACTCTCAACTCCGGCAACTTGAGTTCTTGCTTTTTTGATAATATCCTCTTTTAAATCGGGTATTTTCAGATCGGCTACAGACATTGATATACCCGCAACTGTAGAATGCTCAAAACCCATTTTCTTCATGCGGTCTAAGAGCTTCACTGCTTCATGATGCCCGCAAATCTTATAAACATCCTTGACTATCTCAGATACCTTACCCTTATTTAAAAGAGCATTAACATAGGGCGCTTCGGGAGGTAAGATACCATTAAAGAGAACTCTTCCAACTGTTGTATCTATCAGATCGCCGTCTAACCTTACCTTTATCTTGGCATGGAGAGAGATCTCATAATCGTTGTAGGCATATATAACCTCACCCATATTAGCAAATGTTTTTCCTTCACCCAACTCTCCATCCTTGGATTTGGTCATATAGTACAGACCTAAAACAATATCTTGCGTCGGAGATATTAACGGACCGCCGTGTGAAGGCGAGAAGAGATTGTTTGATGCCAACATAAGAAGGCGTGATTCCATCTGAGCCTCTATTGAAAGCGGTACATGGACAGCCATCTGATCTCCGTCAAAGTCCGCGTTAAATGGTGTGCAGACTAAGGGATGGATCTGGATAGCCTTCCCTTCTATAAGTTTAGGCTGAAATGCCTGAATACCAAGACGATGTAAGGTTGGAGCTCTATTCAATAAGACAGGATGGTCTCTTATAACATCCTCCAAAATCTCCCAGACTTCTTCAGTAGTCTTCTCGATAAGTTTTCTAGCACTCTTAATGGTATGGACGTGGCCTCTCTCTCTTAACTTTCTTAAGATAAAAGGTTCAAAAAGCTCCAGCGCCATAATCTTTGGAAGCCCGCATTCATATATCTTAAGCTCAGGACCGACAACGATAACACTTCTTCCTGAATAATCGACTCTCTTGCCCAAAAGGTTTTGACGGAACCGCCCCTGTTTACCTTTTAACATATCAGAGAGAGACTTTAAAGGCCTGTTACCATGCCCCATAACAGCCCTACCATGTCTACCGTTTTCAAAAAGAGCATCTACCGACTCCTGAAGCATTCTTTTTTCGTTTCTTACTATGATCTCAGGAGCTTTTAACTCTATCAATTTTTTTAATCTATTATTTCTATTTATTACACGGCGATATAAATCATTTAAATCGCTAGTAGCAAACCTTCCACCCTCAAGAGGAACAAGAGGTCTTAAATCAGGAGGGATTACAGGAAGCACATTTAAGATCATCCATTCCGGATCGTTAGCAGAACGCTTAAGCTCTTCTACAACCTTTAATCTTTTAATATGTTTTTTTGGTATTTTTTCAACCGGTATCCCGGCTAATTTCTTCTTTATATCTTTAGAGATTTTTGCCAAATCCAATTCCTGAATTAATTCTTTTATAGCCTCAGCACCCATACCAGCCTTAAACTTATTACCGTACTTAACACGCAACTCTTGAAGTTTTGCTTCAGTCAAAAGCTCTTTTTTCTTAAGAGGTACCTCACCAGGATCGATAACAACATACTCCTCATAATAGATGACCCTTTCAAGCTCTCTTATCGTCATATCCAACAGCGTACCTATTCGGGAAGGTAAAACTTTCCAGAACCAGACATGGACAACAGAGGTTGCAAGATCAATATGACCCATCCTCTCACGTCTTACTCTGGAATGAGTAACTTCAACGCCGCACCTGTCACAGATAACGCCCTTATACTTAACCCTTTTATATTTACCGCAGTAACATTCAAAATCACGGCTAGGACCGAATATTCTCTCGCAAAATAACCCGCTTTTCTCAGGCTTAAAAGTTCTATAATTTATGGTCTCAGGTTTCTTTACCTCCCCATGAGACCAACTCCTTATAACCTCCGGTGAAGCTATCTTTATGCTTATATAATCAAACTGGTCAGGCTGTTTATACATTTTTTGCCCTCCCTTTTTTCTTTACTTTTATTGTTTTAGCCCCTTTTATATCTTTATCCTTGACTATTCTAACATCCAGCGCCAGACCCTGGAGTTCTCTCAAAAGGACGTTTAGCGATTCCGGAGTCCCATGCTGAAAAGAACTTTCGCCTTTGACTATAGATTCATATATCTTGGTCCTGCCCTGAACATCATCACTCTTAACGGTAAGCATCTCCTGGAGAGTGTAGGCGGCACCGTATGCTTCCAGGGCCCATACTTCCATCTCTCCAAATCTCTGGCCTCCGAATTGGGCTTTTCCACCCAAAGGCTGCTGGGTAACGAGAGAGTAAGGACCTATAGACCTGGCATGAATTTTATCGTCTACCATATGAGATAACTTCATCATATATATATATCCTACTGTAACATTCTGGTCAAAAGGTTCACCGCTCATTCCATCATAGAGGGTGATCTTCCCATCTTCCGGCAACCCGGCTTCTTTGAGAAAATCTTTGATCTCATCTTCCGATATACCCGCAAATACAGGCGTAGCAATCTTAAAACCCAGCTTCTTTGCAGCCCAACCGAGATGGGTCTCTAATAGCTGGCCTATATTCATACGAGACGGTACTCCTAAAGGATTCAATACTATATCCACAGGCGTACCGTCAGGCAGATAAGGCATATCCTCCTCATGTACTATTTTAGAGATGACACCTTTATTACCATGCCTTCCGGCCATCTTATCTCCCGCTACAATCTTTCTTTTACTCGCCACGTGAATTACAATCTTCTTTAAGACTCCGGGTGGAAGTTCATCACCCTTTTTAACTCTATGTATCCTTGCATCCATCTCGTATAATACTTCCTCAATCTGGTCATCGTAGAGTTTGAGGACTCTGAAAATCTCATCTTCCTTGGAGTCGCTGTCTATTAACTTAACAACGTCAAGATCGCAGTGACCAAGTCTCTTTATATCTTTATCCTTTATCAAAACGCCATCGCTTACTAAAACCTTATTTGTCTCTATATCGTGTAAAGGCGCACTCAGTTTCTCGCCGAGAAGGAGTTGCGACAATCTGCTGAGTTTCTCTTTTTTAAGCTGACTTACCTTGGCTTCATGCTCTTTTCTTAAAGCCTTTATCTCTTTAAGCTCTCTACTTTTCTCTTCCTTGCTTAAAGTAGCTCCCTCTTTACGCGTAAAGACCTCGATATTTATAACAACACCGAATACACCTGGCGGAACTTTTAAAGATGTATCCCTGACATCCCCGGCTTTCTCGCCGAATATAGCACGCAGCAGTTTCTCTTCAGGGGTAAGTTCTGATTCGGTCTTAGGAGATATCTTACCAATAAGTATATCCGACGGCTTTACCTCGGCCCCGATCCTCACAACACCATTATTATCAAGATTCCTTAATATCTCTTCGCTAACATTGGGAATATCCCGGGTAATCTCTTCAGGCCCCAGCTTTGTCTCCCTAGCTTCAACTTCAAACTCTTCGATGTGAATAGAAGAAAAAACATCGTCTTTAACAAGTCTCTCGCTCAAGATAATAGCGTCTTCAAAGTTATATCCACGCCAGGGCATAAAAGCAACAAGTATATTCCTGCCTAAAGAAAGCTCTCCATCGTCAGTTGCGGCACCATCAGCCAAGACATCGCCAGCTTTAACCTTATCCCCAATCTTAATCAGAGGTCTCTGGTTTACACATGTATCGGCATTGGTACGCCCAAACTTAGTCAGGTTGTATTCGTTGGCTCCTACTGTTATATGTTCAGAATCAACATAGCGAACAGTACCATCTTTTTCAGCCAGAACAAGAGTTCCTGAATCTTCGACAGCCTTTTTTTCAAACCCCGTACCGACAAGCGGCGACTCCGTAATCATAAGTGGAACAGCCTGCCTCATCATATTAGCACCCATAAGAGCACGGTTGGCATCATCATGCTCTAAAAATGGTATCAATCCGGTTGAAGAACCCACAATCTGCTGAGGAGCAACATCCATATACTCAACCTCAGACGGGCCTGCCTTAATAAATCCGTCCTTATAACGGCAGAAGATCTCTTTATCTATAAAACGGCTGCCTTCATCCAGTTTCGCATTGGCCTGAGCAATAACATATTTATCCTCCTCATCGGCAGTAAGATACTTAATTTCATTTGAAACATTCTTATTCTTTACCTTTCTATAAGGAGTCTCTATAAAACCAAATTCATTGATTCGAGCATATAGAGCGAGAGAAGTAATGAGGCCGATATTAGGACCTTCAGGAGTCTCTATAGGGCAGACTCTACCATAATGAGAATAGTGAACGTCGCGGACCTCAAAACCAGCACGCTCCCTATCTAAGCCTCCGGGACCTAAAGCACTTAAACGTCTTCTATGAGTCAACTCAGCCAGAGGATTAGTCTGATCCATAAATTGAGAGAGACTGCCCCGACCAAAGAAATCTCTGATCAATGCAGATATCAGTTTAGAATTTACAAGATGGTGAGGCATTAAAGACTCCATATCATAAACTGCCATTCTTTCGCGCGATACCCGCTCTATTCTTAAAAGACCTATTCTGAACTGCTCCTGTAAGAGCTCGCCAACTGTTCTTATCCTTCGATTACCGAGATGATCTATGTCATCGGGTTCACCCTCTCCCTTACGTAGCTTCAGCATATAATCAATGACCTTAACAACAGTCTCTTTATCTAAGATACGCTTATCAAGAGATACCTTCATTCCAAGCTTTCTGTTTATTATAAACCTGCCTACACGTTGTAAATCATAACGCTTGGGATTTAAAAAGAGTCTCTGGAAATAACCTTCGGCATTTTCAATCGTCGCAGGGTTACCAGGCTGCATCTTACGAAAGATCTCTATTAATGCTTCCTCTTTAGAAATAGTAGCATCTTTCTTAAGCGTATTTACTATTTCAGCAACCTCTTCCTTGACCAGCTTAATCTGCTTAAGATTTAACTTCTCCAATCTCGAAACATCGGTTTTGGTTATAAGCTGGTACTTCTCAAATAATATCTGCTTATTCTCGGAATCAACAATATCCTCTGCGAGAACTCTCTCTTCAACATTTTTGAGATCAGAACGTTTGTTAATCTTTAAACTCTCTGTTCCACCAAATATTTTCAAGATATCCTCATCGCTTGAATAACCAAAAGCTCTGAGTAAGACCGAAACAGGAAACTTTCTTCTTCTATCTATATAGACATTTAAAACCTTAGACTGGTCAAATTCAAATTCCAACCAGCTACCGTAATAAGGAACTATCCTAGCACGATAAGAGACCTTACCATAAAGCTGCGAACTCTCTTCAAAGCTAACCCCTGAAGAACGATGCATCTGGGTTACAACAACCCTCTCATCGCCATTCATAACAAAAGTACCCTGAGGGCTCATATAAGGAAGGTCGCAGAGGAATACCTCCTGCTCTCTAACTTCAGTTGGTGTTCTAAGGCGCAATTTTACACGCAGAGGAACAGAGTAAGTAAAATCCTTTCTCTTGCATTCATCCAGAGTGTATTTGGGTTTACCAATTGTATAATAGACATACTCTAAGGTAGCAGCACCATCTACACTCTCGATGGGAAATGTCTCTTTTAATACCGCCTCTAACCCCCAATGCTTTCTCTTCGTTTTAGCTACATCTTCCTGCAGAAAATCGTGAAAAGGCTTAAGCTGCAGATCTAAAAGATTGGGGACTTCTACCGGCGATTTTATTTTAACAACACTGCGCCTTTTAGCCATTTACATCACTCCTTATATTAGTTTTATTTAAACCTAAGAGAGTTATAATGCTATTTTAATTCTACCTTCGCTCCCACTGCTTCCAGTTTTCCTTTGATCTCTTCAGCCTCTTCTTTTTTAATCCCGGTCACAACAGGTTTAGGAGCAGCCTCTACAAGATCTTTGGCTTCTTTTAATCCGAGATTGGATACAGCCCTAACCTCCTTGATAACCTGAATCTTGTTAGAACCTATCTCTGCTAATACAACATCAAAAGTAGACTTCTCTTCTGCCTCTGCCGCTCCAGTACCTGCAACCATCGGTCCTGCCATAATAGGCATTGCAGCTGAGACACCGAACTTCTCTTCAAGTGCTTTTACAAGCGCTGAAAGCTCCATAACAGAGAGAGACTCTATAGACTCGACAATCTTCTTCTCTTTCTTACCCAAACCAGCTATAGGATCTTTCTTCTTTTCAACTTTCTTCTCAGCTCTCTTTTCAACTCTCTCTTCCTTCTGTTCCTCTTTAGGCTCTTCTTGCTCAACCTGTTCTTCTTTCACTTCAGTCTCTTGTTCTTCCTTTTCCACCATTTTGAATACCTCCTTCTCCTTAGTATTAAGATTCTTTTTTCTCTTTTATTCCCTTTATAACATTTATTAAAGATTGTATATTACCTTTAAGGACAGAGACCAGGCTGCTAAGCGGGGACTTCATTAGATTCACAACCTGCCCATATAAAACCTCTCTGGAAGGAATAGAGGCAAGCTCTTTAACCTCTTCAGGTTTTAATAATCTATCTTCCAGATATCCTGCTTTAACAAAAAAACTCTCATTTCCTTTTTTCAAATCTTGGATTACTTTAGTAATAGCTATCGGCTCATCTTTACCGTAGATAACAGCTACCTCGCCATCTACATGTTCTAAGAGCATATTCATCTTAATATCTTCAAGCGCACGTTTAAAAAGAGAGTTGTTTACAACGACCACACCTGCAGAATGTTTTCTGAGCTGAGATCTGATATCTTTCATCCCATCAGCAGATATGCCCTTAAAATTAGTAAAAAATATATATTCGGAATCTTTTATTTTACTCTTATACTTATCCATTATAAGCTGTCTTGTGTACTGACCTATCTTCATTTTTGAACCTCCGAAAGAGCTATGGTTAACCCCGGGCTCATTGTAGTAGATAGAATGACTCTTTTTAAAAACTGCCCCTTGCTGGATGCCGGCTTTACACCTAAAAGTGATTCCAGAAAAGAGTCTATATTCCGGGCTAACTCATCCTTGGGAAACGAAACCTTGCCAAGCCCAACATTTATAGTTCCGGTCTTATCCATTCTATAATCTAACTTACCGGCTTTGGACTCTTTTATAACCTTAGCTAACTGATCAGTAACAGTACCGTTTTTGGGGGAAGGCATGAGCCCGCGAGGTCCAAGCATCTTTCCTATCTTACCGACTTCCCGCATCATATCAGGTGCAGCTATCGCAACATCAAAATCCATCCAACCGGATTTTATCTTCTCAACCAGATCCTCACCTCCGACATAATCTGCTCCAGCATCTTTTGCCCCCCTCTCTTTTTCACCCTTACAGAAGACCAGCACTCTTACTTCTTTACCCAAACCGCTTGGCAAAACAACCGAACCTCTGACCATCTGATCGCTCTTTTTAGGATCGACATTTAATTTACAAGAGACTTCGACTGTCTCATCGAACTTAGCTTTAGGCATACCTTGAAGAGTCTCAATAGCCTCTTCAATGCTATACTCTTTTTGCAGGTCAACGGAATCTTTGATACTCTTCTGTTTTTTTGTAATCTTGACCATTTTATTCCTCAACTATATCTATACCCATACTTCTTGCTGTACCTTCTATTATTCTCATGGCAGCCTCTATATTATCCGCATTCAAATCCACCATCTTCTCCTGGGCAATCTCTTTAACCTTTTTCTTTGTAACGGTCCCAACTTTCTCTTTGTTGGGCTCTCCAGATCCTTTAGCCAGACCGCAAGCTTGCTTTAATAAGACAGATGCCGGCGGCTGCTTAACTATAAACGAAAAACTTCTATCATCATAGACATCTATTTCCACAGGAAGCAGCAACCCAGGCTTATCTTTCGTCTTATCGTTGAAAGCCTTACAGAACTCCATTATATTTACCCCATGCTGACCTAAAGCCGGACCCACGGGGGGAGACGGGTTTGCCTGACCTGCAGGACAATACAATTTAATCTTCACTATTACAGGTTTCTTAGCCATCTCTACATCCTTTCTACTTGCCAGAATTCCAGTTCTACAGGAGTCTGTCTTCCAAAAATTGTAAGCAGCACTTTAACTTTACCTTTCTCCACGCTTACCTCTTCAATCTTACCGTTAAAATTAGTAAAAGGACCTTCGATTACTCTTACTACTTCTTCAAGCTCAAATATAACTTTGGGTCTGGGCTGTTCAATGCGCTCCTCAGACTGCTGACGAATCTTTGAAACATCATCCTCGCTTAAGGGAACAGCCTTATCTCCAGAACTTAAAAATCGTATAACCCCGGGAGTTCTTTTTATTAAAAGCCAGGCTTCATCTACCATCTCCATCTGAACCAAGAGATAGCCGGGGTAAAACTTTCTTTCAGATACTTTCTTCTTCCCGCTCTTTACCTCGGTAACTTTTTCCGTCGGAACAAAAACCTCTGCTATCTTCTCTCTGAGACTCTCCTGTTCAATAGAACTCTCGAGTATCTGTTTTACTTTGTACTCCTGCCCTGTCTGAGTCTGTACTATATACCACTCCATATTATTTCAATAAAAAACCTATTAGCTTAGACATTAAAAGGTCTATCGCTCCAACGTAGATAGTTAAAATAGCGACAAAGACAAATGTTACCACTGTTGCCGCAATAAGTTCGCTTCTCGACGACCAGGAGACTTTCTTCATCTCCACCACTATGCTGCCGAAAAAACTCTTTACCTTGCCGAACATATTCTCTCCTTAACTCTTTACAAAAAACAAGCAGCAACCGTTATAGCTGCCCGCATAATTTACAGGCCTGGAGGGAGTCGAACCCCCAACATCCGGATTTGGAGTCCGGCGCTCTAGCCAATTGGAGCTACAGGCCTTCTTTAGCTATCAATCAGCAAACCTCGACCGATAGCTGCATCATTTAGTCTCTTTATGCAGAGTATGCTTTCTGCACTTCTTACAATATTTTTTTATCGCTAATCTGTCCGGATTATTTCTCTTATTTTTAGCAGTAATGTAGTTTCTATCTTTACAGTCACCGCAGGCTAAAGTAACTTTTTCGCTTGGCATTTTTTTCTACTCTATAATTTCAGAAACAACCCCGGCACCTACCGTTCTACCGCCTTCACGGATAGCAAAACGCAGTTCCTTCTCAAGTGCTACGGGCTTGATTAACTCTATTACAAATTCAACATTATCACCGGGCA
>JAVCCL010000006.1 GCA_030765505.1 Candidatus Kaelpia imicola
GAATGAAATTATTAAAGAATGGAAAAAACACCTTAAAGCCGGAAATAACTAATATTTCTGAGCATGGATTTTGGATATTGTTAAAAGGAGAAGAATATTTTCTCCCCTTTGAAAAATATCCCTGGTTTAAAAATGCTAAAATATCATCAATAATTAATGTAAAATTATTTCATAAGCATCATTTATATTGGCCAGAATTAGATGTAGATTTATCTATGGAGATTTTGGCTAATCCCAAAAAATATCCTTTAATATACAAGTAATAAATTTATTCCAATAGCCGCTTTTATATCTTGATTTAAATCTGATATAGGATTGTCCTTCGGGAATACTATGGTTGTTACTGAGCATATAGATTTTAAGGTCTTTCTGAAGCATTATGATGATTCTACAGAAGAAAGCAGGAAAAATGCACTTGCTAAGACAAATGTTTAAAGTATTATATTTGGCAATGCAGTTTGGTGGGATTTTGGTAGGATTTTGAGCTCTTTGAGATTGAACTTGTTGAGAATTAGGCAGTTAGGGATTTCGATATGTATATTCCCGCTACCTCCATTATTATAATATTGGATAGTTTAATAAGGTCAGTTAGTTACGTAAAAGAGAGGCAATCCTTAAGTAAAATCAATACTTTACATCACAAGGTAAGTCAAGTTATTGTAAGTTATCATTTACTCTTAGAAAGCATGATTTTGGTGTTTTTGGCGGGGAAATAGTGGGTTTTCGAAAGGTCGTACTATTAAAGTTGAGTTTTTTAGTTAGGTGCAATAAAGAGATTGTGATTAAAGTAGTCTAACCTATGGAGAAATTGTTAACTACACAACAGTTATGTGAATTGATTCAGGTAAGTCTAAGGATTGTTTATAAATGGACCCATATTAGATTATACCCCGCTATAAGCTTCGTAATGGTGTTAGATTTAGAGCCTCTGATATAGAAAAATGGTTAAAAAGAAGGCAAAAGGCAGGGAGGGAGACTTATAAAATAGGGGTGGAGGAAATGGTGTAAATCAGGAACTGTGATGTTATTAGAAAGTTTTACCAAATAGAGATTTTTAGCATAGTCCACTTGGTGTAGATCAATGTCCTTCCTATAAACCTCTATTTTAGTCGCAGTTTGACAGCCTTCATATATATGGCATACTTTAAAAGAGAGGAGTTTCGTATAAATATGAAGAATCTAAAAACGATAGGAATTATTTTATTATCCTATATAAATTTGGCAAATGCATTTATTATATCAGAACCAAAAAATTATTCATTACCTCAATCTAAATTAAATTTAGATATTTTAGTAGAGAATTTTATAAACTTAGCTACTGAAAGAAACATAGAAGTAGAAGGCATAGGATATCTGGAGTCGAAATTTAGCCCTTTTGATATAGCTAATATGATATCTGCTTTTACTCTGATTCCCTTAGAGCACTTTAGCTCTTTAGAGATTATATTTTTCCAGTCGCTTGAATTTGGTTACGGTGGCTATGATAAAGATAAGAAGATGATTATGATTTCTGTTCCTGATATAGCCTCTAAAACAATTATTCATGAGATTGGACATCTTGTTCATTTTGGGTTGGAGGAGATAAATTTTCAAAGTGATTATGAATTTCTCTCTAAATTTTATTATGAGGAGATGGGTTTTACTCCTCCAAAAGAAGAATCTTTGTGGCCAGAAGGTGCTATACGGGAGACATTTGCTGTAATGTATCAGATGTACATAGCAGAGCCGGAGCGGCTAAGAAACTGGGTAGAAGGAAGAGAGAAGGCATTTAATAATTACCTTTTTATGAAAAATTTTGTTTTTTCGGGTGAAGAATATTAGAGTATTTTAAAAATTATATGAAAGCTCATAAGTTAAAAATAATTGGGTTGGTTTGTTTGTTATTGGTTTTGTTTGTTCTTCCTGCCGATGCCAGGAGGATTAAGGAATCGGAGACTACATCAGCAATTCAGTGGTCCCAGGAACTATTCCTAAAGGAATTGCAGGAAGTAGCAACTAGATTAAAAACTACCTCATCTTATGCATTTCTAAATGACAGTGAAGGGAAAAAGGTATATGCGGCATTTAGGTACCACAGGCGTGAATGGGGTTATATGAGCTGGGCAGATGTACTCAAAGCTGTGGGGTTGGAAGCAGTAAGGGGTGTGTCTTATATGTCTATTAGATGGACTAATGAATCATTTCTCCACAAATTAAAGGAAGTAGCAACTAGATTAGAAACTACCTCATCTAGGGCGTTTCAAGATGATAGTGAAGGAAGTAATACATATAGAGCATTTGAACGCTATAGACATGAATGGGGTTATGCGAGTTGGGCAGATGCAGTGAGGGCTGTTGGTTTGGAGCCGGTTTTTAGTTGGACACGAGAAGTATTTATAGATAAATTTAAAGAAGTAGCAACTAGATTAAATACCACCTCATCTAGTGCATTTCAAGATGATAGTGAAGGGCAGAAGTTATACGCCGCATTTTATGACCACAGGTATGAATGGGGTTATGAGAGTTGGGGAGATGCAGTCAAAGCTGCGGGTTTTTAGTTTCGTTCCCACCCAGCCCTTGGTGTAGTTCTCAATGGACACAATTTTGTCACAATGAGGTTGTGAAAATCCCCGATGAGAATCTATATTTCATAACTTGTTGGTATTCAAGGATTAACGCCATATTAATTTAAGTATTTTGTTTATACATTTGATTGTGGCTCAAGTTGTCACGAGTTAAAACTCTGTTTACTAAAGTAGTATTAGTGTCCAAAAGGTGCTCATTTAAAACCAAAACACTGACATACAAATGTTTAAAGATATCGTATTTAGCATAGCAGTTTGGTAGGATTTTGTGGTGGGTTTTTAAGCTCTTTGAGGTTAAACTTGTTGGTGGTGAGGTAGTTAGGGACTTCAATACATATATTCCCGCCATCTCCATTGTTTTTTGCCAAGACAATTAGTTGACGAATGTGGTATAAATATGATATATTTTTTATACTATGGAGTTTGAGTTTGATTTAAAAAAGAGTAAAGCAAATAAGAAAAAACATGGAATTGATTTTTCCAAAGCACAAGCATTGTGGAAAGACCCCAATGTGATAGAAATTCCTGCAAAAACCAGCGATGAACCGAGATTTTTAATAATAGGATCTATTTCGAATAAGCATTGGTCAGGAGTAATTACCTATCGAAAGGGGAGAATACGGATTGTTTCAATGCGCCGATCTCGGCCAGAGGAGGTTGATATTTATGAAAGCTAAAGAGTTTGATGAAAAATTTGAAGATGGTCAAGATATATCTAAATATCTTGATATTTTAAAAGCTCGAAGGACTGAGCAAGAGCAAAAAAGAGTTAATGTTGATTTTCCTCTATGGGTACTTCATTTTTTGGATAAGGAAGCAAAACGTCTTGGAGTTCCCCGTCAGTCCATCATTAAGGTTTGGATAGCAGAGCATATAGATAAATCCTTATCATAGTTATTAATTTCTACCAATTATCTTAGTAAATTATCTTGGTTTTTCTAAAAAACAGTTAAATTTTTTACAAAAGATTGTCGAAAGGCGTAAGAATGAAATTATTAAAGAATGGGAAAACACTTTAAAGCTTGAAATAACTAATATTTCTGAGCATGGATTTTGGATATTGCTAAAAGGAGAAGAATGTTTTCTCCCTTTTAAAAAATATCCCTGGTTTGAAAATTCTAAAATATCATCAATAATTAATGTAAAATTATTTCGTAAACACCGTTTATACTGGCCGGAATTAGATGTGGATTTATCTATAGAGATTTTGGCTGATCCCAAAAAAATATCTTTTAATATACAAGTAATAAATTTATTCCAATAATCGCCTTTATATCTTGATTTAAATCTGATATGGGATTATCCCCAAAGAAGATCATGGTTATTACTATAGATGTAGATTTAAAAGTCTTCCTGAAGCATTATGACTATTCTACAGAAGAAGGCAGGGAAAGTGTACTTGCTAAGACAGATATTTAAGGATATTGTATTTAGCAATACAGTTTGGTGGTTTTTGTGGTGGGTTTTTGAACTCTTTAAGATTAACTTGTCGGCACTAAAGCGCTTAAGGATCTTGGCGCTTATATTCCTGCTGCCTCACTATTTTTAATATTTGCCGTATTGACCTTTAATTTTATACATAAGTTGGAGAATTACCTTGATATTTTTGAGAAAGTCTATAATTTGTTGATATGATAAAATATAGTATCTCTGCAGTAATACTTGCTTATAATGAACAAAACAATATTACGCCTTTAATAAAAAAAACAGATAGGGTATTAAAACAAAAATTTTTTGATTATGAAATAATAGTTGTTAATGATGGAAGTCAAGATAATACATTGTCGGTACTTAAAGAGTTAACTTTAAAATATCCGAAGCTTAAAATCGTAACTCATACTCAGAATAAAGGATATGGAGCAGCAGTGGTTTCCGGATTAAAGACTTCTCAATATGAACTTGTATTTTTTACTGATGGAGATAATCAGTTTAATGTAGAAGAGATTAATAAGTTATTGCCTTATATTGATGATTCCGATTTAGTTGCTGGTTATAGGGTTAAACGTAGTGACAATTTTTTTAAAAGAATAAATACTTTAGCATGGAATATATTAATTAGATTTCTGTTTAAAGTAAAAGTAAAAGATTTAGATTGTGCGTTTAAATTATTTCGTAAAACTATATTAGAGAAGATTGATTTAAGAAGAGTTAAATCTCAAGGAGCAATGATTAATGCGGAAATTTTAGTCCGTTTGAAGAAAGTAGATGCCAAAATCGTTGAAGTTCCGGTTAGTCACTTTCATCGTAAATTTGGAAAACAGACTGGAGCAAGTTTAAAAGTTATAGCAAAAGCGTTTAAAGAGCTTGCTATGTTCTACAGGGAATTGCATAATTGAATCCTTGGAGTGAACCCTTATAACTGGACAGAGAGTAAGTTGTAAAGGCTGATGAGATATACAGAAGAAGGGCCTGTTAATGCGAATACGAAGAGCATTTACAAGAGACGGTTAAAGAGCATAAAAAAAAAGTTATCAAAGAGTAAAAAGTACCTTAAAACCTGAAATAATTAATACTTCTGAGCATGGATTTTGGATATTGTTAAAAGACTGTATCTTTACATTTCTTGGTAAACCTATTCAAGCAGAGTCTAAAAGTTAAGGAAGCTGTTTGAAGATAGCTCTTGTCTCATCCGTTAGAGGGCTATCTGCAGCAAGTGCTAATCTGTAATGTTCTTTTGCTTTGGCGTACTCTTTTAATTCATAATAACTGAGCGCCAGGTTTATATGTACTCTGGAGTAGTTAGGGTCTGCCTTAAGCGTCTCCCTGTAAGACTCCATTGCTTCTTTGTATTCTCCCAATTGATAGTATATGTTTCCTAAGTTAAAGTAGACTATAGCATCGGGTTTGAAAAGCAGTGCTCTCTTATAATGTTCTATTGCTTTATCCGGTTCACCTTTAGCTCTATAGGTATTTGCAAGATTGGCATAACTCTCTCCATAGCCGGGCTTTGATGTAATAGCCGCCATATAGCTATTAATGGCTGAGTCGTAGTCTCCTATTTTGTAATAGAGATTGCCGAGATTATAATATATTGATGCCACATTCGGTTCTGAAGCTATTGCGTCTCTGTAATGTTTAAGAGCCAGTCTATTCTTATCTGACTCTGTATAGAGTATGGCAAGGTTTGCATTAGCCATCCAGCAGCCCGGATTCTTGGCTATTATGCTCTTATAGAGCGTTATCTCGTCTTTATAGTTTCCGGTCAATCTGTTGCTTCCAATGCTTAAGAATATTGCGGTTATACTTAAAGTGATTGTCAGGATTAATTTAAGGTAGATACTCTTTTTCGGTTTAATAGTTTTAAGCAGATATCTGTAAGATGGGTATATAAGAGCAAAGAAGAGAAGTATTATCCAGGGGGTTGAGAGGTAGCTGAAATGGTCGGCGACATAAGAATATTTCATAGGAAAGACATTAAAGAACCCCGATGCAGGAAATATCGAGATAAGGTAGAAGGTGAAGAGAGCTGTTATGGCGCGGTTGACCCTCTTTCTATAAAGAGAGAGAAGAGAGATTAGAGATAAGAGGGTTAAAATAGGTAGCCACTCCAGAATATCAAGAGTCCTTATCTGCCATCTTGGGTAGATAAAGATAAAATCCTTGGGATAGATAACCTTATAGATGTAAAATAGAGAGGTTTTACCTATAAGTATCATCTTATCCAGATAAGAGAGGCTCCATTCAGCACCTCTTGCTCCTACATTATATATCTCTGTGAATACTGCATTCAGCCCTGCCAACAATCCTATCAATATGAATGGAATCGAGAGTTTGAGTTCTCTCTTCTTGATTTTTCCTTTAAGCCAGAAGCCATGTAATAAAGGAATAAAAGCAAATGAGACTGCGGTATACTTTGAAAATACCGCGGCTATAAAAGCTATGATTGTTAAAAGGTAGTATTTTGATTTTTTAGTCGACAGGAATTTAAGATAGCCTGAGAAAGAGAGCAGGAAGAAGAAGAGAGCTAGAAGGTTTTTAAGTTCGCTTGCCCAGGCAACTGTTTCAACTCCAATTGGATGTATTGCAAATATTAAAGCAACCGGAAACGCAAGTGGGTAGAAGAGTTTTTTAATCAGACTATAAAGCAGGAGTGCGTTGAGGATATGTATTACCAAGCTCAATATATGATAGCCTTTAGGGTTTAAACCCCAGGCCTTATCTCCAAGCCAGAAGATGGTTGTGGTTAGGGGGTAGTATTGGGGGGTTGCGTTCTCCACCCAGATATCAGTTAACCCGGTACTGCTTTTCATGTAAGAGGCTTTGTAAATATGTACATCGTCATCCCAGATAAATCCGTTATCTAATGAATCTAAATAGATTAGAGCAGTCAGTAAGACTATTATCAGCGAGGCTATTATTCCAATAAATTTCATCCAAAGCATTATAGCAGATTATAATCTTGAATTCTAAAATCTATTCAATATAATTGATTTAGATGAAGGTATTGATAGTTATATCCGTTATATTGGTATTGCTTCTTGTTACATTTTTTCTCTTTATCCCTCAAGCGGCCAATATAGAGAGAAAAGGCGGGGTCTCAGTTCAGACTCAAGAGCTAAATTCATCTAAAGAAGAGTTGATTCAAAAGAGAGATAAGAGAGATAAGTATGTCGAATCTCATGTTTTGGTCAAGTTTAAAAAGGGAGTTAGCGAGACTGAGATTACTGATTTTATAGAAGAGTATAGTTTAGAGATTTTGGATATTATAACCAATATAGGGGTATATCAGTTTGAGATTCTCTCGGAACTCTCTGTTGAAGCTATGGTTGATGAGCTCTCAGGCAATAGTTTGGTAGAATATGCAGAGCCTAATTACATAATGGAGTTTAAACTTTGAACTTAGATTTTATCTTTAAGCTATTTAAGAGGGCGGGGCATAATCAATCTTTTTCTAAAGATAGGGTTAAGATATAGTATTTTTATTAACTATAGAAGGAGATTTAAATAGATAGCAAGATAATCTTACCTGAGAAAGAGTTACCAAAAGCATGGTATAACGTTAGGGCTGATCTGCCATGGGAGTGTCCGCCGCCGAGAGATCCCGAGACAAAAGAGCCTTTAGCTCCTGAAAAACTCTATCCAATATTTCCTGAGTCTCTTGTTGCTCAGGAGATGACAGAAGAACGCTGGGTAGATATACCGGATGAATTAATAGATATATATAAGATCTGGAGGCCATCACCTCTGCATAGAGCCTATAAGCTTGAGAAATATCTTAAGACTCCGGCCAGGATATACTACAAGAATGAATCTCTATCTCCTCCGGGCAGTCATAAGCCCAATACGGCTGTTGCCCAGGCTTACTACAATAAGAGAGCCGGGGTAAAGAGAATCTCTACTGAGACCGGAGCCGGCCAGTGGGGTTCCGCTCTTGCGTTTGCCTGCAATATATTTGATCTGGAGTGTATAGTCTATATGGTCAAGATAAGCTATGAGCAGAAGCCGTACAGAAGAAATTTGATGCAGATATGGAACGCAGATGTCTATCCTTCACCGACAGATAGAACAGCCTCAGGCCGCGCTATACTGGAAGAAGACCCTGATTCGTATGGTAGTTTAGGTATTGCAATATCTGAAGCTGTTGAAGAGGCTGCAAAGGATGAGGATACGAAATATAGTTTAGGCAGTGTATTGAACCATGTGCTTATGCATCAGACTATTGTAGGCCTTGAGACAAAGAAACAGCTCAAGCTTGTTGATGAGAAGGCCGATATTGTAATAGGTTGTGTTGGCGGAGGTTCTAACTTTGCGGGACTCTTCCTTCCTTTTGTTTCTGATAAGCTTAAAGGAGAGGATATTAAGTTCCTTGCAGTTGAGCCGACAGCAACACCTACATTTACCAAGGGAGAGTATCTCTATGATTATGGAGATACTGTAGGTCTGACCCCTTTGCTTAAGATGTATACTTTGGGCCATAAGTTTATACCGGCTCCTATTCACTCCGGAGGTTTGCGTTATCATGGTGATGCACCTATTCTCTCTCTTCTTGCCCACCATAAGGTTATGGATGCTGTCGCTTATCATCAGAATGCAGCTTTTGAAGCGGCTGTTACTTTTGCGCGTACAGAGGGTATAGTGCCTGCCCCGGAGACAGCCCATGCTATTAAGGCTGTAATTGATCAGGCTCTGAGATGCAAAGAGGAAAATAGAGAAGAGACTATTCTATTTAACTTCTCGGGCCACGGCCATTTCGACCTCTACTCTTATGAGAGATATCTCGCTGGAGAGCTGGAGGATTATGAGCTTCCGGATAAAGAGATAAAAGAGACATTGAAAGATATAGCCGATATGCAGTAGTAGTTTCAGGCTATACTTTTGAAGAGGTCTTGTTGAATTTTTCGATCAGCTGAGGAAAACGTTTGCTGGTTCTTAAATTTTTAAGGTCAGGGTCTTTAAAGATATATTCAATGTCTTTATATCCAAGCTTAAGAGAGTTCTCCAATGCTCTTAAGGAGAGGCTCTTCTTGTTTAGCAGAGAGTAGTCGCAGGCAAGGTTGTAGAATATTATTGGGTCATCCGGCCTCAGCTCTTTTAATTTAAAGTCTATCTCCAGCGCTCTCTGGTATTGCTTATCTTTTGTCAGGAGCTCTCCTAAGAGAATGAGGCTGTCGATATAATCGGGATTTTTCTGGATTAGTCTCTCTGCGAATTCTATCTCGAATTCTAAATTTTGTTGATTTTTGCCCATGGCTTATCTATAATTTGAAAAGATTCTATCACCTATATTTAAATATGTCAAATCTCAAAGAAGGTATAGATATAAAAGAAGAGCAGAGCCTCTCTTCTCTTAAGGAGTTTAAAGGCTCTTTTTTACCTAAGAGAGTCTCACTCCATCTGCTTCAGCATTCAGGCAGATCCTCTACTCTCTTGACCGAGAAGGGCCAGATTCTAAAGACAGGGGATAAGATTGCTGATTCGGACGGTTCTATCTCATCCTCTCTCCATAGTTCTATATCGGGCAGAGTCAGCAGGGTCTGTAATTACAATCATCCTCTGCTGGGTAGAGCAAGAGCGGTATTTATAGAGGAAGAGGGAGAAGAGGTAGAATGGAAAGAGGCAGCAGAGAGTGAAGTTAAGAACAAGTCTTCTCAAGAACTTATCAACATAATAAAAGATTGCGGTATCGTTGGCTTAGGCGGCGCGGCTTTTCCAACCCATGTTAAGCTAAGTCCACCTCAAGATAAGAAAATAGAGACTTTGATAATTAACGGTTGTGAGTGTGAACCTTATCTCTCTTCTGATGATATTCTGATGCGGGATAAGCCTTTTCAGATAATAAAAGGTATTGAGCTGGTAAGAAAGATAGTAAATCCTGATAGAGTTATTGTTGTCCTGGAGTCTGATAAAGAAGAGGCTCTGATTAGAATGCGTCAGGCGGCTTTAAAGAAGAGTATTGAAGTAATGAAAGTCAAGAAGGTATATCCTCAGGGTGCTGAGAAACAGCTGATTAAATCCGTTATATCCAGAGAGGTTCCTCCTGGCGGTCTTCCTTCTGATGCCGGAGCTATAGTTCTCAATGTCGGAACATGTTTTGCTATCTATGAGGCAGTCTATAAGGGTAAGCCTTTGATAGAGAGGTATCTCACTCTGGCTGGAGATGTACTCTCTAACCCCGGAGTCTATCTCATAAGAGTAGGCACTCTACTCAAAGATATAGTTGAGCATAGCGGCGGTCTTACCAGAGAGCCTGTTAAGATTATATTCGGCGGTCCTATGATGGGTATTACTCAAGTCTCACTCGATACCCCTATCTTAAAAGGTACTTCCGGGGTCCTATTATTGTCTAAAAAATTTGCATCTGACTACAAGGAGTACCCCTGTATTAGATGTTCTCAATGTGTCGACCTCTGCTCTATGAACCTTATGCCTACCAAGATAGCCCATTTCGTTAAACATGGGAAATGGGATCTTTTAGATGAGTATAATATTTCGGACTGTATTGAGTGCGGCTGCTGCAGCTATATATGTCCGTCTCGGATACCCCTGCTTGACTATATAAAATTAGGCAAGGACTATTTAAAGAACAGATAATATTTATGGAAGATAATAGACTTATTATATCCGGCTCTCCGCATATAAGGGCAGCTTCGGGCCTGCGCTTTATGATGTGGAATGTAGTCATAGCCCTTATTCCGGTTATAGCGGTAAGCATCTATTTCTTTAGATTTAATGCTCTTAGGCTTATAGCGGTATCTTTAGCGGCCTCTCTTATAGCTGAAGCTCTATTTTTAAAGTTACGCAGAAAAGAGGTTGACTTTCTAGACGGCTCGACCGTTATCACTGCTTTGCTTTACGCTTTGATATTGCCTCCAAGCCTGCCTTCCTGGATGGCTGCTCTGGGTGCTGTCTTTGCAGTTGTTTTCGGTAAAGGAGTATTTGGGGGTCTGGGCTATAATATCTTTAATCCAGCTCTTATCGGTAGAGCATTTTTACAGGCCTCCTATCCTATTGCCATGACGAGTTACTCCTATCCTTTTGGTTATAAAAGTTCTCTGGATGCTGTTACTGTTGCAACACCATTGGGGTTGGCTAAGTTTAATGAGCTATATCTACCTTTAAGAGCGCTCTTCTGGGGTAATATTCCAGGCTCTCTTGGCGAGACCTGTGCCTTTGCAATCATCCTGGGAGGTATCTATCTTCTCTCTATGAGAGTTATTGATTACAGGATTCCTTTGAGCGGGATTCTGGGCTTCTCTTCTATATCCGGGATATTCTATCTCATAAACCCTGCTAAGTTCGGCAGTCCTCTATTCGGTATCTTAGGAGGCGGGTTTTTACTAGGGTTGTTCTTTATGGCAACGGATCCGGTTACAACCCCCCTGACAAAGAGAGGAAAGTATATATTTGGTCTGGGTATGGGATCTCTTATATTTTTAATAAGAAGTTTCTCCGGATTACCTGAAGGGGTAATGTACTCCATCCTGATAATGAATGCATTTACTCCTCTTATAAACCGTATTACATCTCCTAAGAGGTTTGGGCTTTGAAGGTGCTTTATAAAATGAATCTCACACTTGGTTTGATAGCGGCTCTTTCAGGTTTTACTCTTGCCAGTATGTATCAGAAGACAGAACTAAAGATAAGAGAGAACAAGAGAGAGGAGTTTGAGAGCTCGGTCTCAAGTTTGGTCTCTGGAGTAGTGAGGTATTCAGATAGAGAGATCGAGGGTTATAAAGTCTTCTATCTCTATGATAAGAATTCCCGCCTCATCTCTTATGCTATTATCGCAAGAGGTAACGGCTATCAGGGTGAGATTGAAATCCTGGTTATACTATCTAAAAACCTTAAATTTATAAAAGGTATTGAGATACTGCAGAATATTGAGACACCAGGCCTTGGGGGGAAGATAGCATCTAGAGATTTTAAGGGTCAGTTTAAAAATCTTAAAATCTCATCCGGAATAGATTATATAAAAGGAAGGGAGCCGTCCAGCCCTAACCAGATTCAGGCAATAACAGGTGCAACTATATCATCTCTCTCTATTGTGAAGATCATAAATCTTGCTTTAGATGAGACAATACCCGGGATAAAAGAAGATGGATAAGAGAGGTTCTCTCTTTGAATTTAAGAAAGGTCTGATCTCTCAGAACCCCGTTCTTGTTCTGCTTTTGGGGCTCTGCCCTGTCCTTGCTGTCACAACCTCTGCTGTAAATGCTCTTACTATGGGAGCTGCTGTTATATTTGTTTTGAGTTTATCTACTCTTGTAGTCTCAATTATAAAGAGAGTAGTGCCTTATCAGATAAGAATTGCGGCATTTACAATAATCATTGCTACATTTGTTACCATTGCAGACCTGTTTTTAAAGGCTCAGTCTCCCCATCTGAGCAAGGCTCTAGGGCCTTATCTTCCTCTGATAGTCGTTAACTGCATTATACTTGGCCGCTGCGAAGCTTTTGCTTCTAAGAATAGCGTTCTAAAGACTCTCTTGGATGCGCTGGGTATGGGAGCTGGTTTTACCATTGCGCTGCTTATCCTGGGCGGTATGCGCGAGATACTGGGAAACGGCAAGATATTCAATATCTCTATTCTGGGCGGGAGCTATGAACCGATGCTGGTCATGATTCTTCCTGCAGGAGCCTTTATAGGTTTAGGTCTCATGGTTGGGTTAATGAATATGATAATAAAGAAAAGATGAAATTACTCCTTATCTTTCTCTCAGCTGCTGTAGTAAATAATTTTGTCCTCAGTTATTTTTTAGGGATATGTCCATTTCTGGGAGTATCCAGAAAGCTTAGTTCGGCGCTGGGTATGGGAGCTGCTGTAACTTTTGTTATGAGCTTAACCTCAATCTCTACCTGGCTGCTCTACCATAAGCTCCTGGTACCTTTTAATATGGTCTACTTAGAATATGTTGTCTTTATCCTTGTGATAGCATCTTTAGTGCAGATAGTCGAGATGTTCATAAAGAAGAGTTCACCCGCTCTATATAAAGCCTTGGGTATATATCTGCCGCTTATTACGACTAACTGTGCCGTCTTAGGTCTGGCGCTATTCATGGTGCTTAAAGATTACAATTTTATTCAGAGTATAGTCTTTGCCCTGGGTGCAGGATTGGGATTTACCCTGGCACTTTTAATAATGGCCGGCATAAGAGAGGATCTGGATATCGCAGACGTACCCGGACCTCTTAAGGGGGCAGGGATTGCGCTTATTATTGCCGGTCTTCTTGCGCTCTCATTTATGGGGTTCTCAGGTCTCCTCTCCTGCTAGTTATGAAGATAACAAGAGTCTCTTACGAAGGTAGAGCATATTGGGCTAAGATCGAAGAGAGTTCTGTTACACTCCTTAAGGAGCCTCCTTTTGATAATATCGACCCCTTAAAAGACCTCTCCTTAACCGATATTAAATTGCTTATTCCGGCTGAACCCCAAAAGATAGTTCTGGTTGGACTTAACTATAGAGACCATGCCGGAGAGCTTGATATGGAGATACCGGATGAGCCGATAATATTTTTTAAACCACCCAGCTCTCTTATTAAAGATGGTGATAGTATAGTATATCCTATAGGAGTTAAGAGACTGGATTATGAAGCCGAGCTTGCGGTTGTTATAAAGAGAGAGGCCAAAGATATCAAAGAGTCTGAAGCAGCTGACTATATCCTGGGTTACTCCTGCCTTAATGATGTAACGGCCCGGGATATTCAGAAGAGAGATATTCAATGGAGCCGGGCAAAATCCTTTGACAGCTTTGCTCCTTTCGGCCCATGGATAGAGACAGAGCTTGAACTGGACAGTCTAAGAGTCAAGAGCTATCTAAACTCAGAACTAAGGCAGGACTCAACTATCTCTGACTTTATATTTCCGCTCCCAGAGCTGCTGTCTTTTATATCCTCTGTTATGACTCTTAAGCCGGGAGATATAGTCTCTACCGGAACCCCTTCGGGAGTAGGAAGCATGGAGATAGGAGATAATGTCTCTGTTGAGATAGACGGCATAGGGAGACTCTCAAATACCGTTATATCCTGTTGAATAGCCTTAGTTTCACTTGACAGTATTATTCTGATATGTCATGATTAAAACCTTCCTTGCTAAGAGATTACAGGTAGAAGAAGAATTGAATTTAAGGTGTTTTGGTTTTAGAGTAAAGTGATTGAGATATTAAGCGGGAGTTTTATAGGAATGGTAATTCTCGATATCTGTAAGGTTCCGAATTCTGTTTTAAGGGCAGAGTGCTCTCCGCTAGGCAGTCTTACTCTGTCTGATAGAGAACTTTTTAAGAATATGGAATATACAATGCGTGAATCAGGCGGTATCGGACTTGCTGCTCCTCAGGTAGGAGTAGAGAAGATGATGTTTGTTGCCCTGGATGAGAAAGGTAAGGTTTTTAAGGTTGTTAACCCTGTCATAGTTAAATCCTGGGGGTCTGATACCATGGCTGAAGGATGCCTCAGTATCCCGGATGAAACAGTAGAGGTCCGGCGTAATTACAGGGTTATCGTTGAAGGTGTTGACGAGAATAATAAAGCGCTGAAGCTAAAAGCGGAAGGGCTCTTTGCCCGTATTCTGCAGCATGAGATTGACCATCTTAAAGGCAGGCTTATAACAGATTACAGGAGGAGAGCTTAGAATGCCTACCTATGAGTATGAGTGTAAAAAATGCGGTATTAAATTTGATAAATTTCAAAATATGAGTGACAGACCGCTCTCTAAATGTCCGGAGTGCGATGGAGAAGTAAAAAGGTTGATAGGTAGAGGCGCGGGAATTATATTTAAAGGCAGCGGTTTCTATGCAACGGACCATAGGAAGCCCGAGCCGAAGAGATGCGGTGAGGATGAGAGCTGTAGTACTCCGCCCTGCTCAACTAATGGCGAAGATAAGAGATAGGGTCTGTCAATCTTTATATTCAGCTGTATATTGCCAGCGCCAGGCCTCTTCTGCTATTGCCTTTAAGTGTGCGGCTGTACCGGGCTGGTAGGGCGGCGTTACCCCCTCTATGGTTATTTCAATAGGTTTGTAAGGATTTTTCAGTATTGCTTTTAAACTGGAGTATTTCACATTGACGTAGATCTTATCCTCTTTTATAGCTGCTATGCCTATATATTCACCCTTTTCAAAGCTCTCCGTATCTATTTTCCAGAAAGCCGCTACGGCAACAGGTTTATCAGGAAGGTAGGGGGGTGCCTCTAAGTCACCGAAATCAGGGTTCAATATCTGAGACTGTATCTTTCCCTCTTCCAGCGTTATGAGCATATTAGATACATCTTCTGTGAGGTTTGAGAATATGAGCAGTGCTATAAATGAAGAGAGTAAGAGAATAATGCCTATAATGGTAAGTCTCTTTGGAGAAAGCTCCATATGTTTAGATGTTAATACTATTGTTTTTTATTGTCAATTGTGTTTTTTATGCTAAAATTTACTTTAGTCCTAAGTAATTGATAAAAATATATGGTTAAATTCAAGAATAGAGGTTTTACCTTAGTAGAGCTTATAATGGTGATTGTCATTATAGTTATTCTTGCAGCTATAGCTATACCAAAGTTTACAGATATTAATAATGATGCTAAGAACTCAGCGGATGAGTATACCATAAGGAGACTTAAAGCTGTTGCCTTACTGCTCTATCTTAAGAGCCAGACTGAAGGTACTCCTGCCTGGCCTACCGGGAGTGAGGTAGATGAACAGGTACCGAATATGGAGATGACGACTAGTTTTGAAGCTGATAAATGGCGTTACAATGATACGGGAGATACAGTAATATTCTATTGTAAACATGGTTCTGCGGGAAGTGCAGTTGGCAGGCGTTGGTGGACCTATTATCGGGTTGATGCTGATGGTTATACAGCAGGGCGGTTTGTTGAAGGGGGCGCTTCGGTAAACCATTAGCTTTAAAGGCGAGTTGAGATGAGATTAAGAGAGTTTTTAAAATCCAAGATTAATCGGGCTGTTATAACTGAGAAGAGATTAAAGTATCTAGGCAGTATAGGGGTAGATTCAGATATTTTAAAGAGGGCTGGAATTTTGGGAGATGAGAAAGTTCATGTCTTAAATTACAATAACGGGATGCGTTTCCAGACCTATGTGATCGAAGAAGAGGCTGGTTCGGATAAGGTTGTTCTCTATGGACCGGCTGCAAGATCTGGTGAGGTTGGAGATGAGGTCTGCATACTCTCTTACTGTTTGCTCTCTGATGATGAAATAACTGGGAATAAGCCCATTGTAGTAGATCTAGGAGAAAATAGTTAAGAGCTGTTGCCCCGGTTTTTTGACTTACTGATTTTCAGTTTTGTTTAAGTTGTAAAGTAATTAGAATCAATTAGATAGCTAAATAATAGCAGTAGGTTTTAATTTAAATATTGAATGGTTTTTAACTTGAGAGTATAATTCCAAAATGGTGTTAAAAGTGAATAATAAAGATAAGATAAGAGAAGAGATGTTTTCTAAATTAAAGAGCATGGATAAAGAAGAGAAAGAAAGGAGGAATCTAGGAATAAGAGAGAGACTCTTTTTAAATCCTAAGTTTCAAAAAGCAAATATAATAATGAGCTATGTCTCTAAATCATACGAGGTTGATACTTGGATGATAATTGAAAAGTCTTTGGAGATGGGTAAAAAAATAGCTGTACCATACGTATTGAAAGGCGATAGGCTGATATTACCTTCTTTGGTTCTGGATTGTAAAGAGCTTACCGAAGGGCCTTATGGAGTCTATCAGCCGCATCATGATAATATAAGAAGAGTTGATTTGAGCCGACTCGATCTTCTGCTTATTCCGGGTATTGCTTTTGATAGAGCGGGCAACCGTCTGGGGCATGGTAAGGGGTATTACGACAGGTTCCTGAAGAAGACCCCTTATACGTATAGTCTGGGATTGAGTTATGAGTTTCAAGTCATAGATTGTCTACCCATCTCTGAGTTTGACCGTCCAGTATCATCCCTGATTTATGCTTAGCCAATAGATCATAAAAAGGGGTGAGTCAGATGAAAATAGCTTTACAATTAATAGGATATGTAACAATTCTTGTTGCAGCTGGAATCCTCGGGTATCTTTCGAGGGTGTTCTTTGCGAAGAAGAATGTAAAGACAGCTGAATTCCAGGCTAAAGATATAATCAATAAGGCCCGGGAATCGGTTGAAGATAGCAAGAAGAAGTCAGAACTAGAGTCTAAAGAGATGCTCTATAAATTACGCTCTGATTTCGAGAAAGAGACAAAAGAGAGGCGTCAGGAACTCACTGAGTTTGAACGCAGACTACTTCAGAAAGAGGGGAATATAGAGCGTAAGTTTGATCTTTTGGATCAGAAAGAGAGAGATATAGTCAAGCAGTATGAAGATATCAGCAAGACAAAAGAGTATTTTAAAAAACGCGAAGGCGAATTAAACGATCTTATCATGGAGGAGAAGTTTAGATTACAGCAGATATCAGGCATGTCGCCTGAAGAGGCCAAACAGCAGCTGCTTAAACGCATGGAGACAGAGATTCAGAATGAAGCCAACCTGCTTTTGAAGCAGATAGAGGAGGATACGCGCGCTAAGGCCGATGAGAAGGCAAGAGAGATAATATCTCAAGCCGTTCAGAGATGTGCTATAGAGCATACCACAGAGTCTACTGTTGCGGTTGTAAACCTTCCCAATGATGAGATGAAGGGAAGAATTATAGGCCGGGAGGGAAGGAATATTCGTTCTTTTGAGATGGTAACAGGTGTAGATGTAATAATAGACGATACGCCTGAAGCGGTGTCTCTGTCCTGTTTCGATCCTTACAGGCGTGAGATTGCCAGAGTTGCTATGGATAAACTTGTTGAAGATGGAAGAATTCATCCGGCCAGAATCGAAGAGATAATTGAGAAGATAAAGAAGGAGATGGAGAAGAAGACAAAGGAAGAGGGGGAGTCTGTGGCTCTGGACCTGGGTGTTCATAATCTCCATCCTGAGATAGTAAGGCTTTTGGGAAAACTTAAATACAGGACAAGCTACGGTCAGAACGTACTTCAGCACTCTAAAGAGACTGCCTATCTTATGGGTGTTATGGCAAATGAATTGGGTTTGAACTTCACCCTGGCAAGGCGTGTCGGTTTACTCCATGATATAGGTAAGGCGATAGACCAGGATCAGGAAGGTACCCATACACAGATTGGCGCTGATCTGGCTAAGAAGTATGGAGAGAATGAGATAATCGTTAACTCTATTGCTGCCCACCATGAAGATGTAGAGCAGCATAGTGTATATGCTGTGCTTGTTCAAGCTGCCGATGCTGTAAGCGGAGCAAGGCCTGGAGCAAGGCGCGAGACTCTGGAGAGTTATATTAAGAGGCTGGAGAAGCTTGAAGGTATTGCCAACTCATTTAAAGGGGTTGATAGGTCATTTGCTATTCAGGCTGGACGTGAGATAAGAATCACAGTCTATCCGGATAAGATAGATGACAGCAACTCTTATCTTCTTGCCAGAGATATAAAAGGAAAGATTGAAGAGGAGCTTGAATATCCAGGGCAGATAAAGGTAGTCGTTATTCGTGAAACAAGAGCGGTTGATTATGCTAAATAGCCGGGATCTTTAGTTACTCAGACCGGCTTATTTTAAACAGCCAGCCTGGAGAACTCTTAAAGATAGATATGAAGATACTATTTATAGGTGATATTGTAGGAAGAGCCGGGCGTAAGATAATAAAAGAGAGCCTGCTTAAGATAAGGGAGAGAGAGGGCATAGATTTTGTTATTGCCAATGCGGAGAATGCAGCCGGGGGTTCAGGTCTTACAATCAGAGTTGTAGAGGAACTATTGTCTTCCAATATCGACTGTCTTACTTCAGGAGACCATATCTGGTCTAAGCGAGATATCTTGAAGATAATCGACGCAGAGCCCAGGCTCTTAAGGCCTGCAAACTATCCTTCCGGAGTGAGGGGTATAGGCTCTACTGTCTTATCAACTAAAGATGGAATAAAGATAGGGGTTTTAAATCTTCAGGGCCGGGTCTTTATGAATCCTATTGAGTGCCCGTTTAGGGTGGCTTCGTTTGAGATCGAGAGAATCAAGCAGGAGACCGCTATCATCATTGTCGATATCCATGCAGAGGCTACCTCTGAGAAGCAGGCTATGGGGCACTGGTTAGACGGTAAGGTCTCAGCTGTCTTAGGTACTCATACTCATACTCAGACTGCCGATGAGAGGATATTGCCGCAGGGTACAGCCTATATAACAGATGTTGGCATGACAGGGCCTTTTGAATCTGTTTTAGGAAGGACTATAGACTCTGTCTTGCAGAGGTTCCTGACTTCAACCCCTGTCAGGATGGATATTGCGGAGGATGATTTAAGAATACAGGGTGTTATTATTGAGATGGATAATTCCAGTTCCAAGGCCGGTTTTATAAAACGTTTTGAGTACAGGGAAGATCTCTCAATTTAATTAATCCGCCTCTTCTGTATTTAGCCTATGGAGAATGAAAGAAAAATCTATACTGTCTCTGAGATCTCAAAGAGAGTAAAGCATATCTTAGAAGATAGCCTGGGGTATCTTTGGGTTGAGGGTGAGATATCCAATCTAAGCAGGCCCGGTTCAGGCCACGTCTATTTCGATTTAAAAGATAAGTCTGCCTCCATTCCTATTACACTCTTTAAGGGGTTTTTTCAGAAGGTAAAATTCGATCTTGAAAACGGGCTCCATGTAATAGCATACGGAAAGATTACTTCCTATGCTCCTCAGGGAAAGTATCAGTTAAGAGCTGAATATCTGGAGCCAAAAGGGCTGGGCGCTCTGATGCTTGCTTTGATGCAGCTTAAAGAGAGGCTTGCTAAAGAAGGGTTATTTGAGGAAGAGCATAAGAGAGAGCTCCCTTTTCTGCCCCGGAGAATCGGTATTGTGACATCCTTTAGCGGGGCTGCAGTAAGGGATATGGTAAAAGTCTTAAGAAGAAGGTTCGATAATATTCATATTATAATCTACTCTGTGAGGGTTCAGGGTGAGTGTGCTCCGGCTGAGATTATCTCTGGAATTAAGTTTTTTAATAAGATCAAAGAGAGGGTTGATCTCTTGATAGTAGGCAGAGGCGGGGGCAGCATCGAAGACCTCTGGGCTTTCAATAACGAAGAGCTTAGCAGAGAGATATTTAAATCTGAGATCCCTATTATATCTGCCGTTGGCCATGAGCGGGACTGGACCATATCAGACTGGGCGGCTGATTTAAGGGCGCCTACTCCGTCTGCTGCTGCAGAGCTTGCAGTCAGAGTAAAAGATGAGCTCCAGGATTCACTGGATAAAAACCTCAGAGATTTAAAGAGGCTGCTTAAAGAGACTCTCAATAGAAAGAGGGATATCTTAAAACATATTCAGGGAAGGTATGGGTTATTTAGAATAAAAGATATTGTTCCCCTTAAGATGCAGCGTCTTGATGAGTTGAGTTTAAGGATGGATAGATCTACCGAAGGTATCTTAATTACTAACAGAGATAAGCTCGGCTATATTATAAAGCATCTTGAGAATTTAAATCCTTTAACTATTCTATGCCGGGGCTATAGTGTTACAAAAAATCTCATAACAGGTGAGGTTATTAAAAGCTCAAAGAGTATTAAAGAAGGAATATTACTTAAGACCAGATTACATAAGGGGAGCATTATATCCCGGGTTGAAAAAAAGAGTCTCAGTTGATATAGTTAGGCTTAGCCTTTTTAAATAAGGAGATTTCTATGAAATTCGATCAGTCGTTGGAGAGGTTGGAAGAGATAGCTGCCAATCTAGAAGAAGAGGATATTTCGGTTGAAGATGCATTGAAGTTTTATGAAGAAGGGGTTAAGCTTGTTAAATCCTGTAGAAAGAAGCTCTCTGAAATAGAGAAGAAGATTGAACTTATTACAGAGGATGGTTCTGGTGAAGTGAAAAAAAGAGCAGTTACAGAAGACGAATTATTAGACAAGGATTCTTTAGGTGAAAAAGACTGAGGGAAATAAAGTACTTGATAGAGTAAACTCTCCGGGGGATTTAAAAGAGCTGGCCCAGGATGAGCTCGGTTGTTTAGCAGATGAGATAAGAGAGCTTATTATCTCGGTTGTATCTAAAAACGGAGGCCATCTTTCAAGTAATCTGGGAGCGGTCGAACTTACCTTGGCCCTGCATTATGTCTTTGATTCACCAAAAGATAAGCTTATCTGGGATGTGGGCCATCAATGTTATACTCATAAGATTATTACAGGCAGGAAGAACAGGTTTTTCAGCATCAGGCAGTTTGAAGGGATAAGCGGTTTTCCCTCTCCATCTGAATCCAGTCATGATCACTTTATATCCGGACACGGTTCAACGGCTATCTCAGCTGCTTTAGGTTTTGCCTGCGGAAGAGATATGGCTCAAGAAGAAGGTAAGGTGATAGCTGTTGTCGGCGATGCTTCACTCGTAGGCGGAATGGCCTTTGAAGCGCTTAACTACCTGGGCCATATTCAAAAAGATCTGCTGATAATACTTAACGATAATGAGTGGGCAATATCCAAAACAGTAGGCGCGTTGAGCAAACATTTAAACAGGGTTATAGCAGACCCGCTCTACAATAAAGTTGGCAGCGAGATTGAGAAGCTGCTCTTAAAACTCCCCAAGGGTGATTTTGCGTTAAGAGCAGTTAAGAAGATTGAAGAGTCTCTTAAGAATCTTTTGGTACCGGGAATAATATTTGAAGAGCTGGGTATCAAATATATCGGCCCCATAGACGGCCATGATCTTAATGAATTGATATCAACATTTAAAAATATAAAGAGTTTTAACAAACCGGTATTGGTCCATCTTTTGACGAAGAAGGGTAAGGGTTACGCCTATAGCGAAAAAGAACCTGAGCTCTTCCATAGCGCCTCGAAGTTTGACTCCCTAAGCGGAGGTTTTCTAAAAAAAGATCAACCTTCCTATACCGGTATATTATCCAAGACACTTCTTGATATGGCCATAGTGGACACCAAGGTTGTTGCAGTAACTGCTGCAATGCCCTATGGTACAGGGCTGGCTGAGTTTAAATCCAGGTTTCCTGAGAGGTTCTTTGATGTCGGGATGGCAGAACAGAATGCGGTAACTTTTGCAGCTGCTCTTGCAAAGTCAGGCTTTAAGCCTTTTGTTGCAATCTATTCAACATTTATCCAGAGAGCCTATGATCAGATAATGCATGATGTAGCCCTTCAAAACCTTCCTGTTAAGTTCTGTTTAGATAGGGCCGGTCTTGTAGGAGAGGATGGCCCTACTCATCACGGGGTCTTCGATATCGCTTTTACGAAGCACCTTCCCAACATGGTTCTTATGGCTCCTAAGGATGGCTGGGAGTTTACCCTGATGCTGGAATGGATGAAAGACCTGGAGCAGCCCTCTGTTATAAGATATCCCAAGGCAGCCCTGCCGGACTTATCCTCTTTGGGGTATAGAGATATTCAGCTGGCTAAGTCTGAAGTTTTGATAGAAGGTGAAGATATAGCATTATTCGGATACGGCAGTACTGTAGCTGCAGCCTATAGGGTCTCTAAGAGGCTGCAGAAGGAGGGTCTAAATCCCTGCCTGGTTAATTTGAGGTTTGCTAAGCCTTTAGATTGTGAGATGATTATAGATATTGCAAAGAGAGTCGATTATATCTTTGTTCTCGAGGAGGGTTCTTCTTCAGGCGGAGTGGCTGAGTCGATAGCGGCTGTTACAGCAGCTTCCGATATAGATGTAGCGGTTAAGAGTTTCGGCATAGCTGATAACTTTATAACTTATGGAGCTAGAGATATACTGCTTAACATGGTCGGGCTTGATGAGAAATCTATTTTGGATAGAATAGTGAAATTAAAAAGAAATGTTAAAGATAATAATTAAAAAAGATTTCTGTAAATCCTGCGGGTTCTGTGTCAATGTTTGCCCTAAAGGTATTCTGGTAATGGATGATAAATTAAATACTTTGGGATATTCACCCGTAAAGGTGGTTGGTGAGAGCAGCTGTATAAAGTGCATGCGCTGTATTGCAGTCTGTCCCGAGGCCTGTATTGAGATCTATGAAGAAGATGGCAAGTAATAGAGTGTTGATTTCCGGTAATGAGGCTTTTGGTGAAGCAGCTATACTCTCCGGCTGTGAGTTCTATGCCGGTTATCCCATAACACCTCAGAATGAACTTATCCAGTATATGTCCAGAAGAATGCTGGAAGAGAACAGGGTCTTTGTTCAGGCAGAGAGTGAGCTTGCATCCATCAATATGGTCTTCGGCGCGTCTCTCTCCGGTGTGCGCTCTATGACATCATCCTCTTCACCCGGAATAAGTCTGATGCAGGAGGGTATATCCTATCTTGCGGGCTGCGAGCTTCCGGCTGTCATTATAAATGTTATGCGCGGCGGTCCGGGTTTAGGTAATATCGCACCTTCTCAGGCTGACTATTTTCAGTCAACCCGCGGAGGAGGCCATGGAGATTACAGGACCCCTGTCTTGGCACCCTCTTCAGTAGCTGAGATATTTAAGATTATACCCCGGGCATTTGATATTGCAGATAGATATAGAACCCCGGTCATTGTTTTAGGGGATGGTATGCTGGGTCAGATGATGGAACCGGTAGATAAGAGCCTGTTTGATATAGAGGTTAAAGAGTATCCCAAACCATGGGCTCTTAGAGGATGTAAAGGCAGAGAACCGCAGTTAATAAAATCGCTCTATCTTGCGCCTGAGGCATTAGAAGAGTTGAATTTAAGACTTCAGGGCAGGTATCGGGAGATAGAGAGAGAAGATGTAAGTTTCGAGAGCAGTATATCATTAGAAGATGAACTGGTTATAGTTGCTTATGGTTCAGCAGCTAGAATCGCAGCCGGTGTTATAAGAAAGCTTAAAAGAGAAAATTTAGATATCGGGCTATTCAGGCCGATAACACTCTGGCCTTATCCCTATAAAGAGTTAGGAGAGATATCAAAAAAGATAAAGAGGTTTCTGGTTCTTGAGATGAGTCTGCCTCAGATGTTTGAAGATGTGAAACTCTCTCTCTACTCCAGCAATGCAGAGATAGATACTTTAAGCAGGACGGGCGGAGTAATACCGACTGAAGAAGAAGTGATAGCCAAGATAAAGAGTATATTAAAATGAGAAAGGTAATCTATAGCAGGCCGGAATCTTTGCGCGAGGTACGTACTCACTATTGTGCCGGCTGCGGCCATGGGATTGTTCACAGACTGGTAGCTGAGCTTATAGATGAGCTTGAGTTAAGAGAGAAGACTATAGCTATTGCTCCTGTTGGCTGTGCGGTTTTGGCTTACAACTATTGGAATTTTGATACAACAGAGGCTGCTCATGGACGGCCTCTTGCTGTTGCAACCGCTATCAAGAGGGTTCAGCCCGATAAGTTTGTCTTTACCTATCAGGGGGATGGCGACCTTGCTGCGATAGGGACAAATGAGACAATACATGCAGCCTGTCGGGGTGAGAATCTAACAGTGGTATTTGTTAATAACGGTGTCTATGGTATGACAGGCGGACAGATGGCTCCGACAACGGTCTTGAGTCAGAAGACTACGACTACAGCTTTAGGCAGAGAGTCTAAGTTACATGGCCATCCTTTACCTTTACTTGAGATGCTCAAAGTCTTAGAGGGTGTCTGTTACCTGGAGAGAAGAGCTCTCTTCTCACCTCAAGAGATAAGAAAAGCAAAAGATGCATTGAGAGAGGCTTTTAAGAATCAGATAGAAGAGAGAGGTTTCTCAATGGTTGAGATACTCTCTCCATGTCCTACTTATACCAAGATGACGCCGATAGATAATTTAAAATGGATAGAGAAAGAGATAGTAAAGACATATCCCTTGGGCAGAGTGAAGTAAAGGTCATCATTGCAGGTTCAGGCGGTCAGGGTATTCTGCTGCTGGGAAAGATATTGGCTCAGGGTTTACTGGAGGAGGATAAGAATGTCTCCTGGCTCTCTTCCTATGGAGCTGAGGTAAGAGGCGGGACCTGTAGATGTATGGTCGTTGGATCTGATAATGAGATATCATCTCCCTGTATATCCAACCCGGATTGCCTTATTGTAATGAATCAGCCTTCTTATCAGAGATATACCCCTCTTCTTAAGGAGGACAGCATGGTCTGTTACAATAGTTCGCTTATAGCAGAAGATATCTTAAATAAAGAGTTATCTAATACAGCAGTAGCTGCGACTGAAGAGGCAAAAAAGCTTGGTAATTCAAAGTGTGCCAATATGGTAATGCTGGGTAAGTTTATAAAGGAGAGTTCTCTTATAGAGCTTGAGACAGCAATAGATGCACTGGATAGATTTATAAAGAATAGAGATATCTTAGAGCTTGATAAGCAAGCATTAGAAAAAGGTTTTAGTTATGAGTAAGGTAGTCTTAAGGTTTGCGCCGTCTCCAACCGGGTTCCTGCATGTCGGAGGAGCCAGAACCGCTCTCTTTAACTTTCTCTTTGCCCGTCATAACAAGGGGAAGTTTATCTTAAGAGTGGAGGATACCGACTTGGAACGTTCAGAGGATAGTTTCTTAGATGATATCTTAGAGTCTCTAAAATGGCTTGGTATTGACTGGGATGGTGAGGTGATACATCAAAGCCGGAGGTTTGATATCTACCGCAGCTATGCAGATAAGCTTCTTAAAGATGGTCTTGCCTATGAAGAGAAGACCGATAGAGGAACTGCTTTAAGATATAAGAGCAATATAGATTCTGTTAAGTTTAATGATTTATTAAGAGGTGAGATAGAGTTTAAGGAAGGCTTTAGTGATATTGTTCTTATGAAATCAGACGGTTCACCTACCTATAACTTTGCCTGTGTCATCGATGATGCAACACTTGGTATGACTCATATAGTAAGAGGTGAGGACCATATCTCAAATACACCCAAGCAGGTGCTGCTCTATCAGCTGCTTGGTTTTAAAGTCCCTGAGTTTATCCATCTTCCCCTTATCCTCGGTGAGGATAGGACGAGATTATCCAAGAGGCATGGGGCTGTGAGTGTAGCAGCCTATAGAGAGGAGGGTTTTCTTCCTCAGGCTCTCTTAAACTTTCTTGCACTCCTGGGCTGGTCACCAGGGGATAACAGAGAGATATTATCTAAGAAGGAACTTATCAATCTATTCAGCTTTGAGAGGATTAATAAGTCCAATGCTCTCTTTGATGTTGGAAAGCTTAAATGGATGAATAAGAAATACCTTAAACAGGTTAAAGATAGCGACTATCACGATGCATTGATTAAGTTTATTCAAAGAGAGAATTTATTGAACGAATATAACAGCATGGATGAGACTAAAAGAGAGATGCTCTTTAAACTCCTTAAACCCCGTTCCTCAACTTACACTGAATATGCCAAGCAGCTAAGATATATTTTATCTAGAGACTATATAGTAGAGGAGAGCTCAATTGAGAAACATAATTTAAGAGATGATAAGTCTAAAGAGGTTTTTAAGGATATAGCTATAGGCCTTAAGAGTATAGCCGAGTTCTCATCTAAAGAGATTGAGAGGGTCATACGTGCTGCAGCCGATAAATTTAAACTGGAAGCAAAAGAGGTAATCCATCCTTTAAGAGTTATCTTAACAGGTAATGAGATATCCCCGCCTCTATTTGAACTTATGGAGATTTTGGGGTATGAGGAAGTTTTTGCCCGAATCGATAATTTCTTATAATGTATCTTTCTAAAACAACACTACCCCGTGGTGTAATGGTAACACGACTGACTCTGAATCAGTTGTTCCTGGTTCGAGCCCAGGCGGGGTAGCCATCATTATCTCTCAAAATATTATTAGAGAGATAACAGTAGCCTTGAGTAGAACAACTATTCAGGGCTATTTCTATGTCTTAACCCGTCAAAGAGTTAGGGCATTATTTTGATTGTTGTTTTGGTATTATTGATCTTAAAATTTAATCTTGCTCCAAGTTCGATTAAAACAGCCGAATAAATCTCATTTATCTATCTCTTTATCTCCGAATCGCCATTTAGTAAAGGCTCTGTAGTAAATGGATATTTGGCCAAATTTTGTCTAGTCTAAGATATTAATTGAGGCATTTACTAGGAATCAGTGAAGTTATGAGAGAAATTAAGA
>JAVCCL010000007.1 GCA_030765505.1 Candidatus Kaelpia imicola
AAACATTGATGCATCTTTTATCTTTTAGCTCTTCTCATAATTTCTGATAGTATTATACGACAAACAAAAACCCCTTGCAACATAGATAACTACAAAGGGTTAAATATAAAAACTCCCAGATGAGGACTCGAACTAATTTTTATATGATCACATGCTAAACTTATCCCTACTCTATTTCTCCTTCACATAAAAAACAACCCATTGATAGAATTTAGCGGCGGTCTTTGTAACCCCAATTGCCTCGCTTTGATACATACCACGCCTTTCATACTGAATAAGATTTTTCTTGGCAATAATCCTTCTTAATAAATTGCTTTTCTCTTTGGCCTCTGGCAGTGTAATAGATTTTACTAAATCACATACATCAAAATAATCTTGTGATACAGATCTAACCCTTTTTTCATATATACAAATAGCATCTGCTGACGAAATTACACATTGTATAGCTAATGTACCAACAGCATTATAATTATTATTTCCTAAAGCAACTATCATTTGACTATAGTTATCTTCTGCTTTTTAAAGATAATCCATTGCGGCTGATTTGTCTTCTTGTTTAATTTTTATTTTCTTAGCACTCATATTATTTAAGATCTAAAGGGTCTTTCCCGTAAATAACAGAATAAGACCGCATCATTGTTGAAACTGGCGGTTGATTTTTCCTGAGGCGTTTAACAAATTCGTCCTTTGTTTTTATATAGCTATCCAAATTAACACCAAAATATTCATAAAATTGACCTGAGATATTTTCTATAAATATTCCTTCTATTTGCTTTTTAGCGGGCCTGTTTTTGGTAACTACTGCTATATCAACATCGCTTTTTTTATCTGTATTGCCTGTTTGTAAACTTCCATATAAGATAAGAGAAACAATCTTGTCTCTATTCTTTTTTCTTTTATTTTTTCTTTTAAGAATTTAAAGATATCTTCTTTGACAGAATATTCTTTTTTAAAAGCCGGCTTAAGTATATCCTGAACAATCCTATTATTTACGTTGAGTCTATAAATATGCTCTCTACCAATAATATTCCTTTTTAATATATCTTGATTATATAAATTTTAAAGTGCGGCATGGGCTGCTGGCGGGGTAATTTCAATTAATCTTGCTATTTCCCGGCCAGAGGCAATAAAATCTTCTCTGCGAGAAGTAAAAAGATGTATTATTTTTATCTTTGAGTTCGTATTTAGAATATTGTCCAACAATTTTTCAATAGTCATACTGTTAACCTCACTTTACATATGGTAACTTGTCAAATAAAAAAACATAGATGTGAAAAACATAAATTTATATCTCTGTTTTTTAAAACATTCTCTCTTTATAGCTCAGAGAGTTATAAAATTTAAACTACTAATTTCTTCAAAAATCCATTTAACAAACATATAGATAAAGATACTCATAAAACAGAATGACCAAATAATACTGTTAAATACCTCCCCCGAAAGGACTCGATAAAATATATCTCTACGGCACCACCACCACCAGAACTCGAACTTTTTTGGCAAATTCTTACAGGTCTTTTAATAAATAACTCGTGCTACGTCCACCTGCAAAATCTTTAATGAGGATCCCTTTCTCAATAAGATCAAGAATATCCCGCAGCGCCGTATCCTGCGAACACTTTGCAATCTTCGCCCATTTGGAAGAAGTAAGCTTTCCTTCAAAACCGTCAAATAACTTATTGATCACAATTCGCTGCCGTTCATTAATCGATTCAACCGAATGAGATTCCCAAAAGAGAGCTTTTTTAAATACATCAGCAAGCGTGTTTTCAGTTGCTTCAAGCGCCCGGCTCAAACAATCTAAAAACCACACAAGCCATAGTGTGATATCAATTCCGGCTTTTGTAACATTGGTATTTTTCTGCGTCTTCTCAAGGATGCGATAATAAATATTCCGTTCTTGACGAATCTGAACAGACATGCTGTAAAAACGCTCTCGACTGCCGTCGGCATGCGCAAGCTGCATATCCGCGATTGCACGAGCGATACGCCCATTGCCGTCTTCAAAAGGATGAAGGGTCACGAACCACAAATGCGCAATACCCGCTTTAAGCACGGGGTCTAGATCCACCGAACCACCTGTGGCAAGCGAAGTCGAGCCATTAAACCAGCTTAAAAAATTCTTCATTTCCCCTTTAAGACAATTAGCCTCCGGCGCTTCAAAATGCACACGCTCATGACCGACGACACCGGAAACAACCCTCATGGGGCCATGACGATCATTGCGCCAAGTGCCAACAGTTATTTTATGCATCCCGCTACGTCCCGCTGGAAATAAACTCGCATGCCAGCCAAATAACCGATCTTTCGTCAAGGACTTGTTAAAATTTTGAGTAGCATCCAGCATCATCTCCACAACACCGTCAACATAACGATCAGAAGGAACAAGTCCGCTGATTTTCATCCCCAACCTGCGAGCTATTGATGAACGCACTTGGCTTCTATCAAGAATCTCCCCTTCGATCTCACTGCTCTTTAAAACATCAAGAGTAAGAGTCTGCAGTACAGCCTCTGAACGTAAGGGAAAACCCAATGCCTCCATACGGCCGATCAACCACCCCTGGCGATTGCGCACAGTCCCCAACGTGGACGCAATCTTTTCATGATCCCATATAAATTTTGGCCAAATATCTAGCTGATGAATGTATTTCATATTCTCCGCACCT
>JAVCCL010000008.1 GCA_030765505.1 Candidatus Kaelpia imicola
ACCGAAACGACATATCTTTCTCCGGGAAATCTTTCGTCTTGGGTTGTTTTCTCAAGTTTTAAAGTAAAAACAACTCCATCATCAGCTTCAATAGTAGCTTCACCATTTTGAATTAATTGTCGAGATATTAAATCAGTTTTTACTCTTCTTGCCAAAGCGGAAGAAGATAGTAAAAACACTCCAATAAATACAGATAAAACAACACCTTTAAAATATTTCATATCTATATTAATTTAAGCCCCTATGACTATAAATATACCAGATAATAAGGCGAGATACAAATTAAGCGTTATACGCCTATAAACTGCAGCTCAACTGTCCTTTGACGAGACTTGTTATCGCATTCTACAAATACAATCTGCTGCCAGGTTCCAAGAGTCAATTTTCCGCCTCTAAACGGCACAGAGAGTGATGGACCTATTAATGAAGCCCTGAGGTGGGAAAATCCGTTTCCATCCCCCCAAGTGGCATTATGGGAGTATTTTCCCTCTTTTGGAACCAATTTCTGGAGTAATTGAGGCAGATCATGGACCAAGCCGGATTCATACTCTATAACGGTCAAAAGAGCGGTAGAGCCCGGTATAAAACATGTCACTACACCCTTTTTCATCTTTAATTTAGATAGAGCCGCTTGAACATCTCCTGTTATATCAATTATGTCTCCATCTCCAGTTGTAGAGAGATTCAACTGCTCTTCTTCAATTCTAATACTATTATCTGCCATGGCGATCTAACCTCCCCTCTTTTTTAGCTATTTTCTTGGAAATAGCCCTCTTTTTGCCTTTAAAGTTTAACTGTGCCGTCTTATTCTGCCTGTTTTTCATCTCTCTCATAAAAGATTATCCCGGAGGCCAGGAAAACTTCCTGCCGCCCAAGAGGTGTAAATGGATATGAAATACGTCTTGGCCGGCATCTTTATTGTTATTAAAAACAAGCCTAAAACCTGATTCAGTTACACCCTCATCCTGAGCAAGTTTTTTAGCAACAAGAACCATCTTCCCAGCTAGATTTGAGTCTTCTTCATTAAGATCAGATATTCTCTCAATATGCTTTCTATGAATAATCAATATATGCGTTGGAGCTTGAGGGTTAATATCACGGAATGCTACTAAATCATCATCTTGATAGATAAGCTCAGTTGGAATCTCACCATTTAATATTTTGCAAAATATGCACTCCATATCTCCTCCTAAATATCTTTTATATCTACTTTGAGAGTATCTGTATCTAAAATTGCAACAGTAGAATCACCTGTCAACCAACCTGCCGCCTCACCAGGATTAACAAATAGCGCTGCCTCCCCCCTTCTTACCTCTACATTATGAGTATGGCCGAAGAGCACTATATCTGTTTTTTCATTCTTATATTGCCCGATATCATGAACTACAACTATCTTCTTATTACCAAGAGTAAGTATAAAGGGCACTTCTTTTATCTTGCCTTCTGACCTTTTCTTAAGACCATCTCTTTCTCCGTCACAGTTCCCAAATACCCCCGCCCAGTCACAGTTAAGTTCAGAAAACGGAATTAAACTAAAAGGTGCAACATAATCGCCGCAATGGATAACAAAACCAACTTCTTTTTTATTGAATAGATCAACCGCAGCCTTTACCTTGACTACATTATCATGAGTATCTGATATTACACCTATCTTCATAGCATATTAAATTCTAACAGAATTAATCCTGTTTGCAATTTATAATTATTTATGATAAAAAATGAGGGCAATGGATAAGATAAATGAGCTCTGGAATATAGTCAAGCAGCTAAGGGGTGAGAAAGGCTGCCCCTGGGATAAAGAACAGGATGAAAAGACTCTTCTCCCCTATCTTATTGAGGAAGTATATGAAGTAGCCCAGGCAATTGAAGAGGATGATAAAAAAGGGTTGCTTGAGGAGTTGGGGGATCTGCTGTTTACAGTCTTATCCTACCTACATATCGCAGAAGAAAAAAAATACTTCTTAAAAGATGAGGTCATAGATAGAATCTCGAAAAAGATGATTGAACGTCACCCTCATGTATTTTCAGACAAAGACCTTAAAACATCCGATGAAGCCTTAACTCACTGGTACGACCTAAAGAGCAAGGAAGACAAAAAGAAAGATAAATCAATTCTTGATAATGTTCCCAAAAATATATCCTCTCTTATAAGATCAAAACTAATTCAAGAGCGAGCGTCACGGGTAGGGTTTGACTGGAAGAAATCAAAAGAGGCATTTAAAAAAGTAAAAGAAGAGATACTTGAAGTCGAAGAACACCTTGATAAAGAAAATGAAAAAGATAGATTATCTGAAGAGTTCGGAGACCTCTTCTTTGCCCTTGTAAATGTCTGCAGGCTCTTAAAGATAGATCCTGAAGTAAAACTACGCGATGCAATAGATAAATTCACCAAGCGCTTTAACTATATTGAAGAGAAGATAAAAGAGAAAGATAAATCTCTTTATGATACTACCTTAACTGAGATGGAAAAACTTTGGCAAGAGAGTAAAGATATTTGATTTTGTAATTAAAACTTCCACTCATCCCCTTTTAAGAAATCATTACCTTGATTAAAGAGCTTGTTTAACATGTCGAGCATATTACGCTTCATCTTCCTTTTAAACTTAGTCATCTCTTCAGGATGATTGGACTGAATATGCCCAAGGATATTATTTTGAATATTACTTAATAAATCTATTAAATCATTTGCTTCAACAATAATCTTCTGACCACAGTGACACTCAATTGCAATTCTATAACTTTTTAATCCCTCTCGCATCTCACCCTCCTAAGGTTGTCTTAAGTATACCCGATTAAAATCTAAATCACAAATTCCAAATCAAAAATAAAATAAGAATAAATATCAATATCCCGGCAACTATCTTTATCCAACCTGACCTCTTTCCTATTGATACGCTCTCTCCGCAATAAAGACATAACAGGGAGTCCTTAGGTATCATATTCTTACAATGGGGGCACTCTATCGGATCATCAAAATCTAAATCTTCAGCTACTTCTTCATGTTCAACAAAATCTAAATATTCATCATCATCCATCTTTAACTCCTGCTCTAACAGCCTTTTTAACAGCCTCCTCAACCGTTTCGCAATGAACTAACTCACCTCTCTTGCTCTCACCTTCACCTTGAGTTATATGCCAGCTCTTTACTGCAAAGAGAGGCTTCTTTGATATCAAGGCATAACTTATCTCATTCAATGTTCCATATGAGCCATCTATTGCAATGATACTATCAGCATTCATAATAATTAGAGCATTCCTTATCTCACCCAATCCTGTAACCATCGCCAAGTCTACATACTTATTAGCCCTATCTTTATCTCTTCCAGGTAATATCCCTATTGTGAAACCACCAGCTTCTTTAGCTCCTCTTGAGGCTGCCTCCATAACACCACCTAAGCCACCTGTAATCAAAATCGCATTGTTTTCGGCAATCAAGCGCCCGCACTTCTTGGCCATTTTCAAAATCTCTTCAGTCGCTCTAGAGCCACCGATAACAGCTATTCTCTGTCTATTCTTTATATCACTATTTACCATAACCAACCCTCTTAAGGAAAAGACTATCTTTTCTCCATTTATCATTAATCTTAACCTTTAAATCAAGATAGACTCTTTTGCTTAAAAAAACTTCAATCTCTTCTCTGGCATCAATCCCTACCTCTTTAAGCATACTTCCCTTCTTACCTATTAATATAGCCTTCTGCCCACTCTTCTCAACATATATAGTTACCTCTATAACAACTAAGTCTTTTTTCTTCTCTAAGAACTCATCAACGGATACCGCAATAGAGAAAGGCAGCTCCTGATAAGTACGAGAGAGTATCTTCTCTCTTATAACCTCTGCAACATGAAACCTAGTTGATTTATCGCTAAGCTGGTCCTTAGGATAATAGAATGGTCCTTGGGGTATATTCTTAGTTATTAGCTCTAGAAGCCTATCTGTATTAATACCCTTCGTTGCGCTAAGAGGTACATACTCATCAAACTTATTCCACTTTGATATCTCTTCCAATATAAAGAGTATATCCGGCTTCCTAACTAAATCAACCTTATTTAAAATGACAAACTTTGGCTTCTTTATAGGTTTGATCATGTCAAATATACGCTCATCTTCTTTCTCTATACCTTTCCGGGCATCTATCATAACAACTATGATATCTGCATCATCTAATGATGATTCGGCTTCCTTAAGCATGTACTTATCCAATAAAAACTTCGACTTATGCATTCCAGGAGTATCCAAAAATATTATTTGAAAATTATCCTTTGTTAAAATAGCAGCTATCTTATCTCTTGTGGTTTTGGGGGTTGATGAGACAATTGACACCTTCTCCCCCATAAACATATTTATCAAAGTAGACTTACCGACATTAGGTCTGCCTATAACAGCAACAAAACCTGAATGTGCAATCTTATTATCAGCTGATTTTTGCTCCATCTTCAACTTCCCTCTCTGTAGTTAATATAGTTATACCTCCGGAGTCCTTAGCTGCAAGAAGCATACCGCAAGATTCAACACCTCTAATCACCGCCGGCTCAATATTCAAAACAACAACTGCCTGCTTACCCACTAAAGTATCTTTTTCATAATAAGGTTTGATTCCCGCTACAAGCTGTCTCTCCTCATCTCCCAAAGAGACCTTTATAACGTAAAGCTTATCTGCATCGGGATGATCCTGAACCTCTTTAATGGTTCCAACACCTAATTCCATATTTTTAAACTCATCAAGACTTATCATCTCGACCTCCTTATTCTAACTTTTAATTTAAATCTCTATCTGAGATAACTCTAATCCCTTCTCTCTTTAAAAGAGCTGTTGTTACCCCGTCTCCCCTTTTTAAGATATGCGAAAAACTGCCATCATAGATTAAGCCTACCCCGCAAGAGGGACTACTATATTTCATTATTGCATACTTAACATTATTATTCTTTGCTATTTTTAAAGCCTCTCCGGCACCTTTAATAAATAGGCTTGTTAAATCATAACCTTATAGGTTTATAACCCTTGATACTCCATTCAAAACAGCCTCTCCGTCTCCATCGGATATTTCTGAGACAACCCTTGGGGTACCTAGGCCAGCTAAAACCTCAGGGCAAATATCTACTATTTTATGCCCCTGACAAAACTCTTCTACAATACAGTTTGATCTGCTCTCTCCATCATAACAACATTTTTTACCAACAAGACAGGAGCTTACTAATATAATATCAGTTCCAGGAGGGATCGGACTTCTTCTTCTTTTTGACATATGTTGCTATCTTAGAACGGTCTGATTTTTTAAGGTCACTAAAAAATATAGCTATACTATAGTTGTCAATATCGTCAGCTGGTAATTCCGGCTCTGTTCTCACCACTATACCATCACAGGCAATCTTATGAGACTTTTTTTTGCCCATTAGAGGAACAAACATAACGATCTTAAGTTTTGTCATAACAGGAATAAACTTATCAATCCGGCAGTATGCTCCACCGCAGCTGATATTTATTGTCTCTGTTATAAAATCAGCATCGGTATGAAAAAGCTTAAGCGGTAATACTGCATCCAAGCGATAATGTTTCCGTCTATCTTGCATGTTTATATAGTATCAAATTTTGGATTTAAAAACAATATTACTCTATCTTAATAAATCTGCCCCCTGGAAGAGTCGAACTCCCATTCCAGGCTCCGGAGGCCTGTACTTTATCCTCTTAAGCTAAGGGGGCATAAGATACTAATTTAAAACCCTAAGCTCTATATCCGTACTAAGGTTATTTTTAAAAACCTCCAAGTCTTGCCCTGAACCAACTATACTCCCATAATGCATTGGAATAGCTATCTTAGCCCCTACCCTCTCCGCAGCTTGAGCTGCTTCTCTTCCGTCCATAGTATATGTACCGCCTATAGGAAGAAGAGCAATATCTACATCCAGATCATCCATCTCAAATATTAAGTCGGTATCTCCTGCATGATATATTGACACGCCATCTATCTCTATCACATAGCCTATCCAGGAGTTTGACTTAGGATGATTATCTTTATTTATATTATATGCAGGGAATGCCCTGATCTTAAAACCAGCAACCTCTTTATGATCATAAGGAACCATTGTAACAATATTAGTATCCTTTAAAAAAGAGATCTTAACATTTTCAGGTAACACTAAACAAGTCTCGTCCTTGCTTAACTTTAAGATATCTTCTTCTGAAAAATGATCAAAGTGAGGGTGAGTTATAAGTATCAGATCCGCAAGTTTTAAATCCTTGATTTTCCAAGGATCTACATAGATAACCTTACCTCTATGCTCTATTCTAAAACTTGCATGAGAAAGCCACTCAATAGCATCTAAAACTTCGCTCATTCCTCTTTCTTATCTTGAGCCTCTGAATCAGATACCACCTTTCCTTCTTCTTTAGTCTCTTCTGTTTCAGCTGCAACTTCAGGGGCTTTCTCTTTTGTCTCAACAGTTTCAGCATCTAGAGACTCTTCTTCCTTAGATTCCTCTACTATTTGATCTGATTCAACTTTATTCTCTACATCTTCTTCTATCTCAACCTTCGAAACTTTTTGAACCTCTTCAGAGATAGACTCCTCTTCAACTTCTTCTTTTGCTTTTACTACCTCTCCCTCTTCTTTAGTCTCTTCTATTCCAGTTGCAACTTCAGGAGTCTCTTCTTTTACTTCTACTTCTACTTCTTGAGTCTCATCAACTACCTCAGAAACCTCTTCAATCTCAGAAACTACATCCTCAGCGGCCTTTTGAGCCTCTTCCTGCTTTGCTTTTTCACGCTCTTCTCTTGCTTTCTCTACCTCTTCTCTTACCTTATCTTTAGATTTAGACCAGCAACGCTTGGAACAGAAATAAAAACCATCCCTATAGTACCATTTTTTAATACTCAACCTCTTTTTACAACCTTTACAATTAGTAGGTCTACCTTCTCCTTCTTTTACTCTTCCCATGCTATTCTCCCCATTCCGCTTGAATTTTAGCTGTTTTATTTCTTACTTTATTAAGCATCTTCTGCACCTCAGAGAGATACCTGCCGCTCTTTATAACTTTGACCTTTGAAATATCAGATCTACTATAGGCAATATACTTAAGGCCGATATTAACTCTGGATGTCTTTGGACCTATTTTTTGAACAAAGACATCATAGACAATCTTTCTCTCTTTAGACCCGATAAAATCAGCAAACAATCCCTTCAATAAACTCATCTCTATAGTCTTAAAACCGGTAAGAGTACCTTGCAATCTATTAGAATGAGTAACTATCACCTTGTGATCTTCAAGAACATCCCTCAAAACATAGAAAGTGAGATCGCTATCTGCAAGAATATCAGCTGTTATAACCTCACCCTCTAAATTCTTAACCCACATAACCTCCTGTATGCTTCTGCCTTGGACTTCAGAGGGAACATCAAATAAAGATTCCCTATAAGAATCCTTAGTTATAGGCTGATCTTCAAGAGGCTTCTCTCTTTCATCTTCTGTTTCTAGAACCTCTTGAGGCGACATGGTCGCACCATATGGATATATCGTGATAATATCGCCACTTTTAAGGTAGGCTTCGCTCATCATCTCCTTTACATCGCAGGCTGACACATTCTCTTTCACTTTGACAACCTGTATCTTACCTATCTCAGCTCCATCCTTTACAACAACAAACTCCATTCCGGACTCCATGCCATTTATTACACCCTTATCTATCACTATAAAGCTATAATGGCTATCATACTTAATAATCTTTACTGCTATCAAATCCTCTCCAGAAGATGAAAGATTTAAAAGCAAGATTAAAAAGATAGTGCTAATTACAATTACTCTCTTCATATTAACGGATATTATATCATTCCCATACCCATTTTCAAGCACCGAGTTTCATCCCTAATTCTATTCTATGTCCCAAAAGAAAATCTCTGACAACCATCCTCTTCTTGCCCTCAAGCTGTAGATCGAAGATATTAATGTTGCCTATACCGCATTTAATACTGAAATAATCATCTTCAATTCTGACTATTTCAGCCAGAGAAGCACCTGGATACTCTTTAAAATCCACTCCAGCCTTATATATCTTAAGTAACTTGAAATCTAAATAACTAAAACTACCCGGCCAAGGTAGTAAACCCCGAACCTTATTACGAATACCAACCGCTATAGTACTCCAATCTATTAAACCATCTTCTCTCCTTAGTTTCGGAGCATAGCTTGACTCTCCTTTCTGAGGATAGAGCTTGATATCCCCCTTATTTAAGCAGCTTAAAGCCTCTTCCAGGAGTTTAACAGAATCATTGGCCAATCTCTCCTCAAGAGAGACCGTATCCATATCCTCAGTAATAGCTGCTCTTTTCTTAGCAACTATATCTCCGGCATCAAATCTCTCGTTCATCTTAAACAGAGTAACACCTGTCTCTCTCTCCCCATTTACGATTGCCCAATTAACAGGAGCAGCACCTCTATATTTGGGTAAGAGTGACCCATGAATATTTAAAGGTATAATAGAGGCTAGCCCCAAAAGCTCTTTTGAGATAATACTTCCGTAGGATGCAACCACAAATACCTCCGGAGAGAGGCTCTCTATCTTCAAAACAGACTCTTTTGAGTTTACGTCGGATAATTTGAGAACCTCACCTTTAAAACCAGACGAAGCAATAAAATTTCCCACTTTTGTAGGTTGATAATGCATACCTCTCTTTGCTTTTCTATCTGGTTGAGTAATAACAGCCTTTAAACAAAAATCTCCCCTGCTTAAAAGAAACTTTAAGGCCGGAACTGCAAATTCACCTGATCCAAAAAAAACAATATTCATTTTTCTCTCTTTAAAACAGATTTTAAATACTTCTTACGTTCTTTACAGGGAAGTCTTTGAATAAATATTTTCCCATTTAAGTGGTCTATCTCATGTTGGATAATCCTGGCCATAAAGCCGTCTGCCTTCATCTCAAACTTTTTACCCTCAATATTCAAAGCCTCTACCGTAACCTCATCATATCTCCTGATGAAAGCACTAAATCCGGGAACAGAGAGGCAGCCCTCCTGGTCTACCTGAGTTCCTCTTTTGCTTATAATCTTGGGATTTATAAAGATACGGACATCCTCTCTTTTTAATTGGGGGGAGGCAACAAATATCCTTAAATCCCGGCCAATCTGATTTGCCGATAAACCCACCCCTTGAGTTTCAAACATAACATCCACCATAAGCCTTATAAGTTCAAGAACCTCTCTGTCTATAACTTTGACAGACCTGGTCTTCCTTTTTAAGACAACCTCAGGATATTCGACAACCTCTTTTTCAAAATCTTTAGAGTTCATAAGGATTCACATCAACTATTATATTAACACCTTCCAGACGCCTATTGTAACCAATAATGCTATACAGGAGCCTGGATATTTGTTCAGCGTTTTTAGTTTTAGATATCAGGTTCCAGCGGTAAACATCTTTCCTCTTTTTAACAGGGCTAGGCGCAGGTCCCAAAACATCAACCATGCCGCCTGAAGACTCTATCAGCTTAGCCTTGATCTTCTCTGCAACTTCTTTGACTTTTCTCTCATCTTTATGACGAAACTCTATCTTAATCAATTCAGAGAAAGGTGGAAAACCGATCTCCTCTCTTCTCCTTATCTCCTCAGCATAAAAACTCTCGTAGTCATGGTCTACGCTTGTCTTAATAGTAAAATGCTCCGGATTATAGGTCTGGATTATAACTGAACCTCTGTTATCCCCTCGTCCGGACCGCCCGGCAACCTGCGTAATAAGAGAGAACGTTCTCTCTCCGGCTCTAAAATCAAGTATGTTTAACGATAGGTCGGCCAAGATAACACCAACAAGCTCAACATGAGGAAAGTCATGTCCTTTGGCCACTATCTGAGTACCTACTAAGATATCGATCTTCTTAGCTCTAAACTGACTGATAATATCATCTAACTTACCTCTCTTGGCCAGAGAATCCGAATCAAGCCGCTCTGCCCTAACAGAAGGAAAGAGCTTGTATAGCTCAGAGAGAACCCTCTGAGTACCTATACCTCGCAAACTCAAATATCTATTATGACACTGAGGACATACTTCAGGAAGATTATCTCTATAGTTACAATAATGACATATCAGGTCTTTTGTTTTCATATGGTAGGTCAAAGTCAGATCACATCTTTTACACTTTGCAACATAACCGCAATTCTGACAGTAGATAAACGTAGAGAAACCCCGTCTATTCAGAAAGAGTATTGCCTGCATATCTCTGCTTAAAACTTCCTCCAGTTTGCTTCTTAAAGGGGGTGTAAATATCATATTGCCTATGCTTTTCTTTTTCACTGTCTTTAAATCTACGACACCGACCACAGGAAGACTCTGATTCTTAACTCGTTCGGGAAGCTTAAGCAGAACATGTTCTCCACTCTGAGCCTTATGGTAAGATTCCAGTGCCGGTGTTGCTGAGCCTAAGATAAGAGGACAGTTATTTATCTGGGCCCTCTTTAATGCCACCTCTCTGGCATGATAGCGCGGAGTCTCATTCTGCTTATAGCTTGAGTCATGCTCTTCATCTATGACTATAAGCCCAAGATTTTCAAGCGGAGCAAAGACAGCTGATCTGGTACCAATAGAAATTCTATTTGTTTCGTCTTTTAATTTTTTCCACTCTTTAAAACGCTGAGCTTCGGTTAAACGACTATGGAGCACGGATATCTTATCTCCCAGACACTTTTTGAACCTGGATATAGTCTGAGGGGTTAAGGCAATCTCCGGAACAAGAACTATAGCAGATTGACCTCTATCCAAAACCTCTTCGATTACTCTGATATAAACTTCGGTCTTCCCTGAACCAGTAACACCATGGAGGAGAAAACTATTAAAAGAACCAAGACTTCTATTTATCGTCTTTAAAACTTCTTTCTGATCTTTTGTTAAAACAGTAGGTCTTATGAAACTATCGTCAGCCAAAGAGAGATAATCCTTTCTCGGCCCATAACTCTCCCTGCCTTTTCTCAAAACAGAAGGTACTATCGCTTCAATGGCCTCTCCCCAGCTGCTGTAATAATAGGATGAGATCCACTCACTTAGCTGAAGCATCTCTCTATTAAGAAACGGTTTATCATCAAGCAGTTCAACAATATCTTTTAACCCCGGAAAACTCTTACCGCTTTCATCGATACCTACAATATAACCTACTCTAATACTATTTCTAAAAGGGGCTTTTACGCGGGAGCCTATCTCCACCTTGGATATATCAGGAGGCAAAGAATAAGAGAACACCCTATCTACAGCTAACCCGAAAACTACATTTATAAGCATCTTATCTATTATTTTAAGTTAAGAATATCTCTTCGACAAAAAACTTCTCTTCCCTATTTTCCGGCTTTAGTATCCGGAACCAGTAAATCAAGCTCAGCCAAGACCTTCTTCATATCATCCCAAGTCAGCTTCTTTGCCTTGGGATTCATAAGAAGATATGCCGGATGGAATGTTGGAATAACAGGTATACCTCTAAACTCCAAGAGCTTACCCCGCTCTTTTGTGATAGAGAAACTCTTCCCAAAAAAAGTAATCCCTGCAACCCGCCCTAAAACAACTATCATCTCCGGCGCTATAATATCCAGCTGCATAAAAAGATAGTGAATACACTCCTCAACTTCATGAGGATGAGGATCTCTATTTTCAGGAGGCCTGCATTTAAGTATGTTTGTTATATATACCTCCTCTCTCTTAAGACCCATCGCGCTTATGATCTTCGTCAGTAATTGACCGGATCTACCCACAAATGGACGAGACTGCATGTCCTCATCAGCTCCAGGAGCCTCTCCAATAAAGAGCAGACGTGCATCAGGATTACCCTCGCCAAAGACAACGTTATTCCTGCTTAAATGGAGCGCACACTTCTTACACTTCTCTACCTTCCCGCAGAGACCATCTAAATAATAACTCTTACTTTCAGGTATAATAAAATCTTTTTTCATTTTAAAATTATACTCTTAACAGCATCATATAGATCTTTAGCCACAAAATCTGCTCCAGCATTAACGTTAAAGATACTATCTATTTTAATCTTACCGCTTAAAACAAGAATCGAACTCATTCCGAAATTCCTGGCGCTCTCTACATCTCTCCTGGTATCACCTATGTAAAAAAGACCTCCTCTCTCTATACCGCTATAGTTATCCATAACCTCTTCAAACATCTTTGTCTTAGGCTTCCTGCATTCACAACCGTCGGAATCCTGATGCAAACAATACTTTATACCTTTCAGCTTTACTCCGTATTTATACAGCTCATCTTCCATGGCAAAGGTAATACTGTTAAGTATCTCTTCTGAATAAAATCCTTTGCTGACCCCGGCCTGATTCGATATTAAATAGATATCATAACCATTTTCTATTAAAAGCTTTAAAGCTCTGGCTACACAAGGAAGAATCTCAAACTGTTCAACACTTCTTACATAATCAGAGCCAAAAGCTGACGGCTCCCTATTTATAACCCCATCACGGTCAAGAAATATAGGTCTCATACTTTAAAAAAGCTCTCTATTTTTATTTACCCATTCAGCAAGACAACTTAAACCCTTATCCAGCTTTATAGACGGGGCCCAGTTAAGTTCATCTTTCAACTTGGTAATATCAGATATATACACCTTCTGATCGGAAGGCCGCCAATCTGAAAAAGCTCTATCCATCTTAAGAGAGAGAGAACCCTCAAGAAGAGTGAGATACTCAAGAAGCGATATAGTATTCTCAGGACCGCCGCCGATATTATAAAGCCCGGATTTTTTGCCTGAAAGATGGAAAGCATTAAAAGCTCTTACCAGGTCATCCACAAAGAGAACATCTCTGACCTGCTTCCCATCTCCGTAGATAGTTATCTTCTTACCCGTAACAGCAGCTATAAGAAACCAGGCCAGCCAACCTTGGTCTTCAAAGCCAAACTGGCGTCTTCCGTAGATACAACTCATTCTAAAGATACAGCCTTTAATATTGTAACTATCTATATATTCCTGCAGATAGATATCTCCTACGTATTTACTTACGCCATATGGAGTATGCGGAACGAGGTCTATACCTGTAGTTTCAGAGATCCCCTCTATATCTTTAAAAGAGTATCTCTTTTCGGTTTCGACTAATTCGTAATTAGATACATTCTCGCCGTAGACCTTATTTGTAGAGCAGAATATAAAAGAGGCTCCAGGAGCATGCTTCCTTGTCGCCTCCAGCATATTAAAAGTCCCTACTGCGTTAATACTGAAATCTTCAGCCGGATTCTGTATTGAATATCCAACACCCGGTTGAGCTGCAGCATGTACTATGAGCTCAAAATCGTTTTTCTTAAAAACCTCTTCTAAGCCATCCCTATCTCTGATATCAAGATAGATTCTCTCAATATTTTTAAAACCAGAAAGATATTCCCAGTTATATTCAACTGATTTTTTGTCGCTTCCAAAAAGTTTTGAACGCATGAGATTATCTACCCCCACAATTTCATTGCCTTCTTCAGCATAAAACTCAGCACAATGAGAACCAACCATCCCGGCAGCACCTGAAATCAACACCTTCATACTTTTTAAGCACTCCTCCCTTTAAGAAGTTTAATCAGTTCAACCAAGACTTCGTTCTCTTTTTTAAAGACTTTAATATCCGAAATAGCCTTCTTGGTATACTCATTTATCTTATTCTTGGCTTCTCTCTCTCCTATTACAGATATGTAATTTGGACTTACATCGGTCCTAAAGGAGGTTTTTCCGGTCTTTGACACTACACCTTTAAGAGCCAGGAAGTCATCACTTATTTGAAAGATCATACCGAAAGATTCAGCATAACTTATTAATGCATCCACTTGATCTTTTTTGAGGCCGCAAAGCAATGCGGCTACCTTAGAAGAGAGGATGAAAAGAGAGGAAGTCTTCCTTTTGTGAATCTCCTCTATCTCTTTTTTATTTATATTTTTAGAGGAGAGTGTCAAATCTAAAAACTGCCCCAACATTACACCCTCTTTACCTATCTCTTCAAAAACATCTCGATTTATCTCTATAAGCTGCTCTCTATCTTCCAGCAATTTTATAAGATCCTCTGTTATCAGCTTAAGTCCGTCCAGCATAAGAATATTGGCTGCCAAAATAGCAGTCGACTCTCCGTAGACTTTATGCAAAGCAGGCTTACCGCGCCTGAGCAAAGCATCGTCCATGGAAGGCAGATCATCGAATATAAGAGTGCTGGAGTGAATCATTTCGATTCCAGCTGCTGCATTGAGTACTCTTTCAAGTCCTACTCCGGCTAAATCGGCTATAGCAAGCATAATGATAGGCCTTATCCTCTTACCGCCCTTAAACATAGAGAACCATAATGCCTCATGAATTTTCTCAGGCTGATCATGAATTGGAAAAACACATTTGATATATTCATCAATAAGTTCTTTTCTCTGCCTTAAATACACCTTGATATTCATATAATCACCTCACACTTTTTCTAAATATTCAACAAGAGCTTTAGCCTCTTAATATCAACCCCCCTCTATCATATATCTCTCTTGCCCCCAACAGGCTTACCCAGTGCGGAACTGCCGAAAGGAAGATATAAGAACCCGTAGCTTTCAACCTCTGAATGCTTATAGAAATTTCTTCCGTCAACGATAAAAGCAAGATTCATAATCTCTTTTAATTTTTTGAAATCAATATCTCTAAAGTCATCCCATTCTGTTGTAAGCAAAATACAGTCTGCGTCTTTAGCCGCTTCATATTTATCGACGACATAGCTTATCCTATCTTTAAATACCCCTCTTAGTTTCTCCAGCGCTTGAGGGTCAACCGCTACAACTATAGCACCCTCTTTAAGTAAAGCCTCTATAATATCTATCGCCGGAGCACCTCTTATATCATCTGTCTGGGGTTTAAAAGATACACCCCAGAGAACTATTCTTTTATCTTTTAGTATCCAGAGCCCTTCCTTTATCTTTTTTAAGACAAGTTGACGTTGTTCTTCATTTATCTTTCTCACTTCTTTAAGTAAGCTGAAATCATAACCCAGCACCTCAGAGATATGGATAAACGCATCAACATCTTTAGGGAAACAACTGCCGCCATAACCAATGCCGGCCTTTAAGAACCTCTCTCCTATTCTCTTATCCATACCCATGCCTTCTGCAACTTTATCAACATCTGCTCCGACCATCTCAGATATTCTGGATACCGCATTTATAAAAGAGATCTTGAGGGCCAAAAATGAATTAGAAGCATGCTTTATAAGCTCAGCACTCTTAATATCGGTAACAATGATAGGGGCTGCCAACGGATTATAGAGAGAGAATAATAGATCTCTGGCCTTAGAGCTATCGACTCCTATAACTATTCTATCAGGATGCAGAAAATCAGCTACTGCTGAACCCTCTCTTAAAAATTCCGGGTTCGACGCAACATCGAAATCAACCTCACCTTTGATATAGAGCTGCATAGCCTGCCTTACTTTTTCACCTGTCTCAACAGGCACAGTCGACTTCTCGACTATTAAACGGTAAGAGTCCATATTAACGGCAATCTCTCTGGCAACGTTTTCAACATAACTTAAATCAGCTTCACCGTTAGGTTTAGGCGGGGTTCCTACGGCTATAAATATTATCAGACCATAATCAACCGCCTCTTTAAGCGAACTACTAAATCTAAGACGGCCTTCCTGTTGATTCTTTAAAAGCAGCTCTTTTAACCCCGGCTCATATATCGGAATCTTACCTTTTTCAATCTCGGCTATCTTGGGCTTATCTACATCCATGCAGAGAACATTATGACCCAGTTCAGCTAAAGCTACGCCTGTAACCAATCCTACATAACCAGAACCTATAACTGATACATTGAGTCTATCTTTTAGTTTCACAGTTTAACCCTGTTTCTGAAATTAGACTAATATTATACCAGAAAATTAAAGAATAACAATATCTTCGGGTTTCTCCCAGAATCTCTGAAAGAAGAACCACTGCTCGGGGTAATCTCTAAGATATCCCTCCACAACCCTGTTGACATCAGCTATAATTCTATGCATCTCATTAAGAGTAAAGCTCTTGTAGATAAAAGGTCCTTTGATTATAGTCTTATAACCCAAGCCATCTCTAACTGTAGTTACAACAAAGAGAGGGACTTGAGCACGTAAAGAGATTAAAAAAGGGGCTTTCGGGAAATAGCAATCTCTACCAAAAAGTCTGCCTTTTATAGAGTTGCCCGTAAAATCACGGTCGCTTAAAAGACCAAGAATCTTACCCTCCTTAAGCTTCTTGAGGCAGATATTTAAGGAGTCCTTAAAGGGGAGCTCTTCAATTCCAAGCATCCTCCTCTGCCGTTTAAAGAATCTGTCTACATATTTTATAGAGTGGTCCAATGCAACAGCCGAGACAGGATAGCCCAGATAAGATAAGTAGCCTCCGGAAAATTCCCAGTTACCAAGATGCATGCCTAGGCCTATAACACCGCTATGGGAAATCTTAAAAGATTCCCGAATCACCTCTTCTCCCTCAACCCTAAAATAGTTCTTAAAAAACTTTTCGTCCCTAGATCTATCTCTCATAAAATCAACCAAGTAGAATGCAAAATTCTTGAAAAGTTTTCTAACGGAGGACTCCTTGAAATCGGATCCCATAACGGCTTTGAGGTTATCACGTATTGCAGCCGTACTTTCCCCGGCAAAAAAATAGTATACGAAAGAGAGTACCTGAGCAAGCTCTATAGCAAGCGAACGCGGTAAAAGTTTAAGCAGGTTTATAAAAAAAGGGTAGAAAATCTTTACAGCAATCCTATACATATCCTATCAGATTGAGTATCTCCCTTGAGATCTTCAAAGAAGAGTCTGGAGATCCTGCCTGTCGAGCTGAATCCGACATAACAGAGAGCTTATTGCCTTCCTGAAGCAGCTCTTCAACAAGAATACCTATATCTGTTATCCGATCACATCTTATCGCTGCGCCGCTTTTTAGCAAAAACTCTGTATTACTTATCTCCTGACCAGGTATTGGGTTGAATATGATCATAGGTAATCCTTCGGCTAAAGCTTCGGCAGTGGTTATTCCGCCAGGTTTCGATATCAATATATCGGCAACAGACATAATCCGATGCATATTCTCAATGTAACCAAAAACCTTAAACGGCTTAATTTTATTTAACCACCTTGATTTTACCCTAAGATAAAAATGCAGTTTCTTATTTACACCACAGATAGCAACTATCTGAAATCTCTTTGGTGCTTTAGAGAGAGAGTAAACAACCTGTTTTATTCTTCCCAGACCTCTGCCGCCGCCCATGACAACCACAACCGGCAAACCTGGCTCTAAGTCCAGATCTTTAAAAACCTCATCTCTATCCACTGGTTTTATAAATTGAGGCGAAATCGGTATCCCATAGACCCTGACACGCTCTTCTTTTATGCCGTTTTTAACCATCTGAACTTTCGTGGATTCATCAGAGACAATATAAGAATCAACACTCTCGTAATACCAGAAAGAGTGGGTTACATAATCTGTAGTCACACCTACGATGGGTATATCTATCTTTTTATATTTTTTCAAATCTGCAACCATACCGCAAGGGAATGCCTGAGTGCAGACAACAATGTCCGGATTTAATTCCGAGAAAAGATTAACCAGTTTTCTGGAGCTATACTTGTGGATCATCTTTTTAAGATTCTGAGAACGCCTAACTATATCAGGATTATCATAGAGATATCCCCAGACCTCAGGCCTCCTCCTTATGATCTGCATATAGGTAGTATGAGTGATTTTATTGAGCACGGGATTGGTGTAACTAAAGGCATCCACGCAGTTGACCTCTATATTACTATCTAATTCAGCAATAGCTTCCTGTAATGCCAACGCAGCATGATGGTGGCCTGATTTATTAGTTGTATAGAGAATAAGAATGCGACGAGGGCTCAACTCTCTCTACTCCTCAAGAAACTGTTCAATCCTGTCTAAAGCCTCTTTAAGTTTATCGAATTCAGCGGTATAGCATATTCTTATGTAATGCCCGTTATTCTCCGGTCTTCCAAAAGCAACCCCGGGAACAACCGCAACATTCTTCTCTTTAAGAAGTCTGTAAGAAAGCTTTTTGCCGTCAAACTTTTCGTTTCCAAGAGAAGCGAATATATAGAAAGCGCCATCCGGATGAGGAAAGCTGAATCCAAGCTCAATCAACCTCTCCATGACATAATTTCTTCTTCTTAAGTACTCTCTCTTCATATCTCTTAAGGCATTATCTCCTTTTAAGAGAGCCTCAGAAGCCGCCATCTGAGAGATTATAGGAGCACAGAGCATGGTATATTGATGTATTTTGGCCATGGCTGCGATTACCTCAGGAGGGCCGCAAGCATAACCTATACGCCAACCTGTCATAGCATAGGCTTTGGAGAAACCGTTTATATATACGGTTCTACCTTTCATTCCAGGAAGAGTAGAGAAAGGGGTATGCTTAAAATCATATGTTAGATCTCCGTAGATCTCATCAGATAAGACTACCAAATCATGCTTTTTAACTATCAGGGCAAGCTCTTTTAGTTCTGACCTCCTGTAGCTCACCCCAGTAGGATTAGAAGGATAATTTAAGACCAACAATTTTGTCTTTTTGGTAATAGAGTCCTCTAATAGCTGAGGTGTTATCTTAAAACCATTATCGGTTGTATTTATATACTTAGGTTTTGCTCCGACAAGTTTTGCAACCTGCAAATAAGAGACATAGCAGGGCTCAGGAATAAGAACCTCATCCCCCGGATTGATCAGAGCTCTTAAGGCCAGATCATACCCTTCGGATGTTCCCACAGTTATCAAAATCTCATCTTTATGGTTATAGATAAGCTTATATCTCTTTTTAAGATGATTTGAGATATCAAACCTTAAAGATTCTATTCCCTGATTTGAAGTATAGGAGGTATATCCTTTCTCAAGAGCGTAGATACCTGCCTCCGATATGTTCCACGGCGTTACGAAATCAGGCTCGCCTATTCCTAAAGATATTATATCCTCCATTCCAAGAACAAGGTCAAAAAACTCCCTTATCCCCGAAGGTGGAATAGACTTTGCCTTTTTAGATATATCTATATTCATAAAGTAATATTCTTTCTGTGGTTACCGCTCTTAGACTCAAATATTACCCCTTCTTCTTTATACTTCTTAAGGAAAAAATGGGTAACGGTCCCCCTCACCCCTTCCAGTGGAGCAAGTTTCTCGGCAATAAACTGAGATACCTTATGGATATCCTCACCCTCAAGTATCAAAAGAAGCTCATAAGTGCCGGAGACAAGATAACAGGTCTTGACTTCAGGAAACCTGTAGACCCTCTCTGCGATATAATCAAAACCCAGATTTCTCTTGGGAGTCACTTTAACCTCAACAATAGCCCTTACAGGTTTAGCACCCTTTACTCTATCCTCATTTACTATAGCCTTATAGCCAAGTATCACCTTATCTCTTTCCAGTTTTTTAATATCACTCTTAACCGAAGAGGGTTTACGCTTAAGCAGCTTTGCAATATCCTCCGAGGACAACTTGGCATTCTTCTTAAGTAAGTTTAAAATTTCATTCATCTTTCACCTCACTTTTTTCTAAAACGGCTATCAGATCGCCCGGCTTAACCACGCTGCCTTCAGGATATTTTAACGTAATAAGCCTGCCTGAGGAAGGTGCTGTAATATTAAAAGTGGTCTTCTCTGTCGCAAGTTCAAGGATATCTTCTCCTCTAGCCACCATATCTCCTTCCTGATAATGCCAGAATATAACTGTAAAACTATCTACATCTTCAGTTTTAGGAACCTTAATCTCAATATTTTCCATCCAGAACTCCTTTGATTTTAAAATTCCCGTTCATTATATCAATAGACTCAAGATTAATACAAGACAATTAGGTCCAAGGTAAAGAATATAGTTATATTTAGATTTATACAGTTGTTAACAATATTTATTCCTGATAAAATGAAGAAGCTGGGCCTATAATAATCGGCTATCTATTAATGCAAGCTTTATTAATCTCGCTACAAAAAGACCTTGATACAATCGGACTAAAATATCTCCACTACCATCTTCTGAATAATGGCTACGATTCCACTCTCCTCTATCTATCCTCATTTTACATTAAAAACGATGGGGGATTAAAAGAGATTAAAAGATTCGTCTTACAAACTAACCCGGATTTTATTGCTATTAGCTTGATGAGTCTCGAATATTTCAAGGCTTGCAATCTGACAGAATTTTTAAAAGGTTTTATTAGCTCGACACCGATTATATGGGGAGGAATACACCCTACTATATCTCCGGAAGATTGTTTAAATTACGCTGATTTTGTCTGTATAGGTGAAGGAGAGAGAACTATTCTCAATGTAGCAGAGAGTATAATTGAAAATAGAAATATAAAAGAGATTAATAATCTATGTTATAGGAATGCCGGCATCATAAGGAGAAATCCTCTCTACCCGCCAATCGCCGATTTAGATTCACTGCCCTTTTATCAACACCTACCCAAGAATGCTTTCATCTTAAGCGCTAAGAACATTATCCCGCTTGATAAAAAGTCATTTAAAAAACGTTCCAGGTATACAGGGAGAACTTACAGTATAATATCCAGCCGAGGATGTCCGCTCTGCTGCACCTACTGCTGTAATAGCTTCATCTCCAAGCTCTATGAAAGCAATGCTATAAGAAGGCGCGGTGTTGATAATATTGTCAAAGATATCTGCCAAACTGTGAATGAGAATCCGGAAATTGAGTATATAAATTTTCAGGACGATTGTTTTTTAGCGGCCCCAGAAGATTATTTCAGAGAATTCTGCATCCTTTATAAAAGAAGGGTAGATAAACCGTTTATTATCAGGTCTATTCCAATATATGTTAATAGAGAAAAAATCAGACTATTGAAAGAGGCTGGATTGAGCTGGGTAAGCCTGGGACTGCAAAGCGGCAGTGATCATACATGCAAAGAGATATACGGGCGAAAGTCTTTAAAGTCCGATTTTCTTAAAGCGGCTAAAATTATAAAAGATTTTAATATTGCTGCATTCTATGATGTTATAACAGATAATCCTTTCGAGAACATAACCGACAAACTAAAAACTATCGAGGTTTTAAGTGAAACCCCAAAACCTTTCTACCTCCAGCTCTTCTCTCTGGTTCTCTATCCTGGAACTGAATTATATTTAAAAGCAAAATCAGAACACTCTGATCTTACTGAAGATTATCTCAGAAAAGACTTTCTTATTCCTGATAAAAACATAATAAACAATTTTATCAAACTCACTCCTTGCATTAAAGGTAGCTGCATAATAAGACTTATCAGTATTTACAAATTAAAACCCGGCAGCATAAGATTTAAGATTCTTTTTTACCTAATATATATCTTCACCGCTCTTATATTAGAACCTATAAGTTATTTTAAGGTTATTAAGCTTTCCCAGAGGGGTTCTTATTTTAAGACAATCAAACTATTCCCGATATACTCTAAAGAAGGATTTATGAGATATTTAAATCGTTTTAAGACTAATGAAAATTAACTTCTGCAGCTCTATAGCAACCCTTATTTTGATAAAATCTTCTTCACAACTCTTACTGCTTCAACCGCATCTTTCGCATAGAAAGCTTTGAGGCTCCTTGCATAACCTTCTGTTACAACAGCACCTCCAAGCATAAACTTAACATTAAGCCTCTCTTTGCGAACCAATGTTACAACCCTCTCCATATTGACCATGGTGGTTGTCATCAAAGCAGATAGACCTACAATATCGGGTTTATATCTTCTTATCTCTCTCGCTATGCTTTCGGCAGAAATATCCTTACCCAGATCAATCACACCGAAACCGTGATTACTCATTATGAGCGCTACTATGTTCTTACCGATATCGTGAATATCCCCTTCAACGGTTGCAACCATAACCAAAGCTCTTCTCTCACTATTCTTCTTCTTAAGATAAGGCTCTAAGATAGAGAAAGCTTTTTTAACAACCTCAGCGCTGGATATCAACTGAGGCAGGAAACATTCTTTCCTGTTGAATCTTTCACCTACAATACCGATTGAAGGAATCATAATCTTATTCACAATATTTATAGCCGTTATATCTTTGGCCAAAGCAGATTTTATCAACTCGAGAATTATATCTCTATCTCCTTCAATAATAGCTCTGGATATTTTATCTTTGATAAGGTCGGCAGAATCTACTCTGACATTCATCGATTTAACAGGATGCTTTACGGTATTAGAACCGAAGAAACGCTTTATGAAATCTTTACCGCCTCTATCTTCAGCCAAGAGAAGCTTTTCGGCATATTTACTCTTACGACTACTCTTAATCTTATGAGAATCTAAAATAGCAAGGTTTAAACCTCTCTCTTCTGCTAAAGAGAGAAAGGTTTTGTTTATGATATCCCGCCTGGGAAGCCCAAACGATATATTGGATAGCCCTATGATAGTATTCATCTCTAACTTTTTACTTAGATATCCAATAGTCTTAAGCAGTTCAACCCCTGCCTCAGGTTCAGCTGAGACCGCTAAAGTAATGCCATCGACCACAACACTCTCTTTTTTAATTCCAAACTCTTTTACTTTTTTGACTAATCTGTCTATCGCCTCTCTTCTTTTCTGAAAAGACCTGGGGATACCGGCTGAGGTTAAAGGCAAGAGTATAAACATGGCTCCATACTTTTTAACAACGGGCAAGAGCTTCTTCAGCTTCTCACTCTCTCCGGATATAGAGTTAACCATAGCACGCCCCGGATAGAACCGCAAAGCTGCCTCAATTACATCCGGATCTGAAGAGTCGATTACAAGAGGAAGCTTTGAGCTAACCGCCAAAACTGATACCGCACTAAGCATAGCCTCTTTTTCATCAACACCTAAAACAGAGACATTTAAATCCAAGAGCTTTGCCCCTTTAAGTTCCTGTTCTCTGGCAAGCTCTCTTATGAGAGAATGGTTTCTATTTAAGATTGATTTCTGTAACTTCTTCTTACCGCTGGGATTTATCTTCTCTCCAACGGCTATCAAGGGGGAATCTTTATCAAAGACCAAACTGGAAGCTGCAGAACTTAAAGCGCTATATCGCCGCAACTTCTTAGAAGCCGGCTTTAAGCCCTTCATCTCTCTCTTTAAAGCCGCTATATGCTGAGGTGTCGTCCCGCAACACCCTCCTATGATGCTGACTCCGGATAAGATGAGATTCTTTCCAGCCTCTGCAAACCGGTCTTCCGGCATATTGAAGAGAGTCTTTCCGGCTATAACCTCAGGCATCCCGGCGTTGGGCTTTGCAATAAGAGGAACCCTGGCATAATCCTTCATCTTCAAGATAATACTCTTCATATCCTCAGGACCGCTGGAACAGTTGGCGCCTACAGCAGAAGCTCCTAAACTCTCTAAAGTAATAAGAGCACTTAGCGGGTCGGTCCCGTTTAATGTCCGGCCGGACTTCTCATAACTCATCGTAACAATGGTAAACTTATCACTGATCTCACGTACCGCTATCAATGCCGCCCGTGCCTCCTGAATATCCATCATCGTCTCTATTGCGAAGAGGTCAACCCCGGCTTCAATCAACCCTCTGACCTGTTCTTTAAAGATATCGACAGCTTGGTTAAAATCAAGTTCTCCAAACGGTTTAACAAATTTACCTGTAGAACTAATATCACCCGCAACAAGAGTTTCACCAGAACCGGCAGCATCTTTTGCGATAAGAGCAAGTTTCTTATTTAACTCTGAAATATTAATCTTTTTATCTCCAAGCTTTACTCGATTGGCTCCGAAAGTGGCACTATATATGACATCAGATCCTGCCTCTATATAGCTCCTGTGGAGCTTGCACAGAACATCTCTATTCTCCAGACACCAGAGTTCAGGCAAGACCCCTGATGGCATGCCCATCTCGTGCAAAGAGGTACCGCAGGCACCATCAAGGATAAGCACTCTTCTTTTTAATATATTCTCTATTTTCATATCAATCTAACCGATATCTTCTATAGCAGTAACCGCAGTGACCGACTTCTCCGGTATTAACTGGAAATAGTCATTGATCTCTATCTTGAGCCTACCGAGCTTCATCAAACGGTAAATCTCGTTCTGATATTCTATTTTAAAATCACCGTAGCCGCAAGAGATGCGTCTCAAAATAAGACGTCTCCTATCTCTTAAAAGCTCCCTGTCTAAGAATCTCTGTATCCATCTTAAAGATAGCTCTACCGATTCCGATGCCAAGGCATCTAAAACAACAGCCTTAGTCATATTCTCATCCTGAGCAATTTTAATCTCATCTATTATGCTCTCTCCGGTAGTTGCAGCCATAAAGAGAGCCTCCCGATAATTGTTTAAAAGAGAAGAGAGAAGCTCGCTCTTTATCCGAAGACCATTTTCAAATTCAACTACTGAGTTACTGTTTTTCTTAACCGGAAGCCTCAGATATGCCCCTTTAAGCTCCATCTTGAGTAGACCTTCCTGAATATAACCATCAAACTCTTCAATCTGACTAGAGACTATATCCATACCAGGCTTAAAGCCCAGTCTCTTATAAATAATCTCTCGCGGAAAATCTACGCTTATAGGGTCAAAATATTGTAACTTCTGCATAGTATCGTACCTATTATAAACAGTTTAGGTTAAAAATAATAGCCCCTCTTAAATACCAATACCTCTGGTGTAGACTTTTCCGCAATGGTGTTTTCCATCTAAAGAGACCATGCCTCTCTTAATCTCTTTAAAAGTAACCGTCCAGTCTGCTTTAACTGCTATAGTTCCTGCAGTTCCAGAGTCGGCATCCAGCCCTGAAGGAATATCTACAGAGAGAACCTCTATCTTAGACCTATTGATTAATTCAATCACACTCTTCTGAGGTTCCCTAATCTCTCCCTCAACACCTATTCCTATTAATGCATCTATTAAAATGTCGGATTTTGTAATCTCAGAACTTAAGCGTTTAATATCAGAGACTCTCTCTATGCCTCTCACTTTTAGCCCTAATCCCTCAAGAACTCTTAACTGCACCAATGTCTCATCTTTTATTCTGCTTATACTATCTACTAAAAACAGTTTCACTCTTACACCGTTAATATACAAATGCCTGGCTGCAACCAGACCATCTCCACCGTTATAACCTGCCCCGGAGACCACGACAACAGAACCTGGCCTCTTTAATTTTTTCAACAGAATCTCTGCAACACCCCTACCGGCATTCTCCATAAGAGCGATTCTCGGCACTCCCAGCTCATATATTGCGCGACTGTCAATCCGCTGCGCCTCTTTAAGTGATATTGCCTTCATAGAACCTCCACCTTATCGATTAACCCCGAAGATATCCAGATATCGTAACCCTCCTCTCCCTGCGATATGAATATAGCCTCAATATTATCCTGGCTCTCAACAGACTTCCTGCCTTTATCAAAACCCATCACAACTAGAGCTGTTGCCCAGCCATCTGCATCAATAGCTCTAGAGGCTACAACAGTAACGCTTAAAACATCTCCTTTTACGGGAAACCCGCTTCTAGGGTCTATTATGTGAGAAAACCGTTCACCTTTATAATCGAGAAACCTTTCGTAGTTTCCGGAGGTCGCAACAGCAAAATCCTTAATATCTATTCTCGCAATCACGCTCTCAGGTTTTTTGGGGTCCTGAACGCCTATCCTCCAGCCGTCTCCATCTAATCCAGTACCCAAGCAGTAAATGTCACCCCCTATCTCAACTATAGCATTTTTAACCCCGCCGGATCTAAGCAGATCCACAACGGAGTCTATCGCATAACCCTTGGCTATCCCCCCAAGATCGATGCTTACCTTATTATTCTTAAACCTTATTGCATTATTGACTGAGATATCAATATTCTCCCAGCCTAAACAGGATAAAACCTCCTGGACCTCCCTCTCTTTAGGCAAAAAGAGCTTACTCTCTTTAAAACCCCAAAGCTCCATTAAGGGTCCAACCGTAGGATCAAAACAACCCCCGGATTCACGGGCTATATTAATAGCATCCCTGACAACAGAGAACATCTCATCCGATACTTTTAAAAAACTCTCTCCCCCGTAATTATTCAGATAAGAGAGCTCGCTATCTTCACTATAGTCGCTGAACTTACCTTCTAACCTCTTGAGCTCCCGGGCAATATCATCAAAAAGATAGCTATATCTATTATCCTCGATCTTAATCATATAATAAGTAGACATAACAGAACCGCGCTGGAATAAGAGTTCGGCCCTAGCCGTTAAAGAGACAGCCAAGAAAGCTATATTGATGAACAATAATCTTCTGATAGAATATTTTAATAGTAAGCTTCTCAATTGAATTTATATGGAATTAAGGATCTTCTCTAGATTTACATACCGGCCGATAATCTCTTTAACCAACTTAATTTTATCATAGTCGGTTGGCCTCAACTTCACATTTAAATCGTATATAGCAGATGCAACAGTATAGGTATCGTCTTCTGAGGTAAGAAGCGGTATTCCCACCTTCTCTATCTTGTTCAAGATCTTCTTGCTCGGCAGAATGCCTCCGGTCAATAAGATTCCTGCGATGCTGTAGTTATTTGTATCTGGAATAGAACAATACCTAATCGCAGCGATAATTATATCCTCCCTGTCCCCCGGCGTTATTATCAGAGTATTTCTCTCTACATACCTAAATGCATCCTGAGACTCCATAGCTGCTATTATGACCTTCTCTACGGTATTTCCTTTTCTCTCTATAGAGGAGATAAAGTTGAGCTCCATCTCATCGGATATCTGTTCAATCGTAGGCGCAGAGAGTATTGGGTTATAAGGGATGGTACCTAACTCATCAACCCCCAATCTGTTCAAACCCTTACTTACCAGAGAGGAGATCTTCTCATACTTCTTCTTTAAAACTTTATTCACAACAGCACCGATAACATCTGCTCCCTCTTTGTCAAAGAGAGCTTTATTGAGGACGATCTCATCTATAGGCCTGCCTACTCCCCCAGACGATACTATCAAAACCTTTGCATCTAAGATTTTGGCAACCCGGGCATTGGAATGGTCAAAGACAGAACCCACCCCTGCATGGCCGGTACCCTCAATAATTACAAGATCAGAAGAATCTGCAATCCTTTCGTAAGACTCAACTATCTTAGATGTAATCTCAGCAGGGTAAGGATTTTCGATATATCTTTCGGTAAATCCTCTCTCAACCGCAATTGGATTAAGCAGCTTTAAAGGAAACGTAAACTTAAATACCTTCTCTATCAAAACAGAGTCTTCATCCACCTGATAACCTTCTTCAAAAAGGTATCTCTGCCCTATCGGCTTTATAAATCCTATTCTTTTAAAGTGGTTCCTGAGGTTAAGAAGCAGCCCTAAGGCAATTGTAGTCTTACCCCCATTTTGATTTGTAGCAGCAATAAATATCTTCTTCATTGAGATCGAATATTAGAAAGAGAGAGCTCTATCAATCTTTTGAGTCTTTCTTTTTATAGCCTGCCGATGCTTTTGTCTCTATTCCGCCTCTAAGATTAAAGATAGCCTCTATTTTTAATTCAACAGGATCCAAAATTTTAACCAGATCCTCCATAATTTTGTTAACCGCATGCTCATGAAATATCTTGACCTGTCTGAACGACAAAAGATAGTACTTAAAAGACTTGAGCTCTATGCATAGTCTATCCGGTATATATTTCAAGCTTATTTTTGCAAAGTCCGGAAGGCCAGAAAAAGGACAGAGGCAGCTAAACTCATTCGTTGAATGCTCCATCTCTATTATGTTTTGAGGATACTCATAAGGAAAAGTCACCAGAATCAAAGGCTCTACTACAGAGATATCGAAAGTCTCACCTATCGCTTTGAGCGTTCTCTGCTCTATGCTGGAGGAGTCTCTGTTTTCATAAACCATATCGGTTAGACCTGAATCAGTTTTGAGGCTTAAAAGTGCGGTATTTACGGATTATGTTCTTATCTATCTTCATCTTACCTTCAGCCCCGCCCATAGGAATAAGGAGTGTAATAGTCTCAGTATCTCTCTCTACCAAGATCCCCTTTAAAGTATAGCCATTTTTAAAAATTACTTCGCAGGGATAGTCAGATACCACCTCACCCTGTTCTATATTTTTTGAAGCAATAAATCTCTTTATTCCCATCTTTAAAGGTTTGAAGATAATAATGCTGGTCAGAGCAAGCAATATTCCCCAAAAGAGAATTCTCTTCCCCCAGATAAGTATTCGATAGAGGCCTATCTTTGCAACATCCGTTATAACGCCTCTGGCCAGCTTTTTAGAACAATACATGGCCATATCGGCTTTATGGACAAGCGACTCTATATCCACAGCATCCTGAGGATAAGATGCAATCCCATAGCTGACACTGATTCTTAACAATTTTGTTCTGTATAGAAAAGGGCGCCTCTTTAAATTTCTATTACAGAGTCTGAATAGGATTGAAGCATACTTCTTATCCTGTTCAGGAAAGACCACAATAAACTCATCTCCTCCGTAACGGAAGAGCACACCTCTATCTTCAAATGTAAGTTTTATAGTCGAAGAGATATATCTTAGAACGCTATCTCCGAACATATGACCATATTTATCGTTTATAACCTTGAAATGGTTCAAATCTATAAGGCCTATCGTAAAACTCTTCTCTGATTCAGTAAGAGAATCAATATAGGGTTGAAACTCATCTCTGGTATAAAAACCTGTCAAAAGATCTTCTTTCATAATTAAAACCTCATAAAAAAGTTCATAAAGGGTGAGTTGCTCTCCCAGCTCTGAGAGATCTTCTTAACATGGTACCTCAAAAAGAGAACGCTTAAACCTATAAGAATAAGAAGAAAAGATACTATTAAAGATAGCAACTCAGGGTAGAGAGCTATAAGTATTCCAGCAAATATTAACAGTATCGCCAGCGTCATAAAAATCACCTTATCTCTTTGAACTATTATATACAGAAAATGAGGAAATTAAAATACTTAATTCAAAAAGCAATATCAAAGGCAGGGCAAGAATTACTTGAGTAAAAACATCCGGAGGCGTTAAGAGCGCAGCCAGAATAAAGCTGGCTAGATATATATATTTCCTGCCCCTCTTTAAGACCCCAGCTTCTACCAATCCGGATCTAACAGAGAAAAGAACGGCCAGCGGAATTATAGAAATAATACCGAAAGATAAGAGCAGCATAAAAAGAAAAGAGATGTAATTACTGACGGTTATCATTGCGCTTATATTGCCTGCTTCAAAATTAAGCAAGAAGTTAAGAAAACAGGGCAAAAATAACAGGTAACCAAGCACTATTCCCGAATAGAAAAAAAGAACTATAGAAAATATATAGAGAAAGGATGTTTTCAAACTACTCTCTCTAAGAGCCGGCTTTATATACAGGTAGAGTTGCGAGATAAAACAGGTGAAAGTCGCAAATGCCCCCAGAGAGAGAGCTATCTTTATTCTAACAATAAAAAGCTCTGCCGGATGAATATATATTAGCTTAGTTACCGGTTTTTGAATAAAGAGCAAAAGATCATCTACAAAAAGATAGCAGATAACTACAGAGAGAAAATAAAAGACGAGGATATATATCAACCTTCTTCTGAACTCTTCGAGATGATCAAAGACAGTCAAGCTTAACCTCTCAACTTATAGTATCATCCGAATCTTCTTCACTCTTATCGGAATCAATATGCTCAGACTCTTTTCTGAACTCCCTGAGAGTCTTGGCAAGAGCTCTTCCTATCTCAGGCAGCCTCTTGGCTCCAAAGAGAAGCAGCACGATCAAAAGGATTATAAGTATCTCGGTCATACCCATTCGAAACATCCCTCACCTCCTAAGATTTAGATAACTCTCTCTTCTCTTTGATTATATCACGAAAGGCTAAAATAGACAGAACAAAGATAAGATAGATAAAGATAACTCCTATTATGCTTATCCGAGGCATATCTAAAGATGCAAAAGGAAGAGCGGCCAGATTATCCAAAACCTTAAAGAGATAATAGAATATTGGAAAACCGCTCTGGGCCACAACCTGCGAGAGAGAAGGAATCAGAGGGTACAACATAAGCACAAAAAAAGCTGAGCTTATAAGGTAAGAGAATATAGTAATGAAAGCAGTATTTACAAAGAGTGCAATTAAGGAGATTCTGCTGAAGTAATACCAGATAAGAGGAAGGACAAATATATAGGCCCCGAAAGTAACCTTCAGATAACCAAGCAGCTTTCCTTTAAACCCCGGCCTCAATTGATCATTAAAAGCATGGAGTAGAGTAAAAATACCTGACATGGCAGCAAATGAGAGCTGAAAGCTAAGACCGAATAACGCCTGAGGCTGAAAGAGAAGCATTATAAAGGCAGCTGACATCAGGAGATTGAAAGGGTTTACCCTATAACCTCGAAACCAGAAATAGAGATATATTAAAGCCATAAGAGTAGCCCGCGTAACAGGAGGTCTGCATCCGCTTAAGAACATATAAGAGATAAGTATTACCGCCAAGAGAAGAATCTTAAGCCTTCCATAGATACCCAATAATCTAGTCAGAAAAGCAGAGAAGCATAACAATAATCCAACATGGAGGCCGCTTATTGCAAGGATATGCACAACGCCAATCTCTTGAAATATTTCACGCAACCCTTTGATGCTACTGCCTACTTCACCCGCTACTGTTGCTTTTACAAAAGGTGCATACTCTTTAGGATAAAGCTCATCTATTGCCGTTAACGTATACTTTTTAATCTTATAGATATACCTCTTGAATGAAAAATACTCTTTTAGCTTAACCACCTCATCCGTAAGAAGATAGCTATTGCCTCTGATACTTCTAAAGGCTCCGCTTAAGGATAGTAAGTCTCCAGGCTCTATTAAAGAACTGTAACTATAATAGACCGTTATAGGGATAGCAGCACTAACTTCCCTGCCGTCGATACTCTCTATAGATAGAGTAAATCTCAACCTCTCGTCTCTCTTTAGAGGGATGGACTTAACAACTCCCTCCACTCTAACCTCTTCCAAGTATTTTAAACCAGATAGAGAGTCTCTCTTTAACTCTTCTATCTCAATGCTGAGAGCTCCTAAGAGAATAAAGGCCGAAGATATAAGTAAGACAGAGACTCTTCTCCTGATAAAGAGAGACGAAACCAACAATGATAGAGCAGAAAGAATAAAGAGAGAATAAATATTTAAATTAAAAAATCGGGCAGCTGTAAGACCTGTGATATAACTTATTAAAACAAAAAACAGATTTAACGAAAAGGGAGGCATCTTACAGTTTAAGATATGGTTTCATCTTCTTTAACTTCTTATCTCCTATCCCTTTGACATTTTTCAACTCTTCAATGCTTCCGAATCCTCCATTATTATAGCGGTACTCTATTATTCTCTGAGCATAGCTCGGCCCTATGCCGGGAATATTAATAAGCTCGGCATATGAAGCAGCATTTAGATCCAGAGGAAAGATTATCTCTGATTTAGCTCTCTCTGAGATTAGATTATATTTAAACTCTTCAATACCTACAAAAGAGACAAAAAGATAGATTAGAAAAGAGAATGCTAAAAAAAATAAAAGATATTTTCCCTCTTTACTTAAGTTGATTTTCACACAATAATATTGATTATCTTTTTACCGACTACAATAAACTTTTTTATCTCTTTATTCGCCAAACGCTCTTTTAACTTATCATCTTTAAGTGTGGCCTCTTTAATCTCATCTTCTCCGGCATCATTTGAAATAGATATCTTAGCTCGCAGTTTACCGTTTACCTGAACAGGTATCTCTATGGTCTCCTGAACAAGTGCTGCCTCTTTATATTCAGGCCAGACAGCCTCTCTAATCAGCGGAGATTTCTCTCCCATCTCTTTCCATAACTCCTCGGTTATATGAGGCGCGAAAGGCGATAGCAAGATAATAAGTTTTTCAAGAACCTCAGCCAGAAGTTCTTTACTTATAGACCTGGCCGTGACATTCGACTGAGCCCGGTTTACCAGTTCCATAATAGAGCTTATTGCGGTATTAAATTTAAAACCGCCCTCCATATCCTCTGTTATCTTTTTGATTGTCAAATTCAATATTCTGTTAAGCTCTTTCTCTCTCTCTTTATTTAGATCAGAAGGACTATACTCGCCCAATCTCTGATATAGGCGCCAGAATCTGTTTAAGAATCTATACGCTCCCTCAACCCCCTTATCCGACCACTCAGCATCTTTCTCGGGCGGCCCAATAAAAAGAATATAAAGACGCATAGTATCCGCACCGTATTTTTCAATCAATCCGTCCGGAGCTACAACATTACCTTTGGACTTAGACATCTTGGCACCGTCTTTTACGATCATACCCTGAGTAAAGAGCCTCTTAAAAGGCTCCTTGAAACCAATAAAACTTAGATCAAACAATACCTTAGTAATAAACCTGGCATATATAAGATGCATTGTAGCATGCTCTATACCGCCTATATACTGATCGACCGGAAGCCAGTAGTTAACCAACTCAGTATCAAAAGCTTTCTTTTTATCCCGGGGGCTTATATAACGCAAAAAATACCAGGATGAGTCAACGAAAGTATCCATCGTATCAACCTCACGCCTCCCCTCTCTTCCGCACTTAGGACACTCTGTCTTAACAAAATCAGAACAGAGTTTTAAGGGCGACTCACCTGTAGGTTTAAACTCTACATCTTCAGGTAAGAGTACGGGCAAATCTTCCTCAGGTAGAGGCACTATCCCACATGAGTCACAATATACTATTGGAATAGCAGCTCCCCAGTAACGCTGCCGTGATATCAGCCAATCTCTTAACTTATATTGCACCTGCTGCCTTCCAACCCCTTTCTCCTCCATATATTCGGCAATCCTAACCTTTGCCTCATCTGAGGAAAGTCTGTTAAAATCAGAAGAGTTGACTAAAATCCCCTCATCTTCGTAAGCCTCATCCATCTCGTCTAATTTAAGACTACTTTGAGGGTTATCAACGACTATACGCATAGGAAGATCATATTTTTTTGCAAACTCAAAATCTCTCTGGTCGTGAGCCGGAACCGCCATAACAGAACCTGTGCCATATTCCATCAAAACATAATTAGCGCAGAATATAGGAATCTTCTCATTAGTCATAGGGTTTATTGCATATTTACCAATAGCTATTCCTTCCTTCTCTAAATCTCCAATATCTTTCGATCTCCTTGCAGTCTTTTTTACCCTCTCTATAAAATCAACAACGTCATCACCAGCTTCACCCCTTTTAATCCACTCCCCTATAAAGGGGTGTTCAGGAGCAAGCACTGCATAGGTCGCACCGAAGATGGTATCTACACGCGTCGTAAAACAGTTGAGCTTCTTATCTTCTCCGACTATAGGAAAATCTATCTCAACACCATCTGATTTACCGATCCAGTTTCTCTGCATTGTCTTAACTCTCTGCGGCCACTCCTCCAGTCCACCAAGATCGTCTAAGAGTCTCTCAACATAATCTGTGATCTTAAAAAACCATTGTTCCATCTCCCGCTTCTGAACCGGGGAATTACATCTTTCGCAGTTACCATCTAAGACCTGTTCATTTGCAAGCACAGTCTTACAAGAAGGGCAATAGTTAACAGCCGCTCTCTTTTTATAAGCCAGCCCTTTCTCGTAAAGCTTTAAGAATATCCATTGAGTCCACTTATAGTAATCAGGTTCGCAAGATGTAATCTCTCTCTCCCAATCATAACCTATGCCCCAGATTTTAAGCTGAGAGGTAATCCTCTCTATATTAGAGAGGGTCCACTCTTTAGGATGGATTTTATGTTTTATGGCCTGATTTTCAGCTGGAAGCCCGAACGCATCCCAGCCTATAGGTGCTAATACAGATAGACCCTGCATAGCCTTATATCGCCCAACAACATCACCTATTACATAGTTCCTGGCATGTCCTACGTGAAGTTCATTTGACGGGTAAGGAAACATAACCAGGCAATAATATTTTTCCTTACTCTTGCCTGCTGTATCTACATTGAATACTCTTTGATCCTGCCAATACTGCTGCCATCTCTCTTCAAACTTCTGAGGCTGATAATCCTCCATTAAATTCTCCCTTCTCTTGATGCCAGCGTATAGATTTCAGAGAAATCTGCAGGCATTACCTTCCTTTCTTTTTCAGATATTTTACCCTATTTAAGTTTTTGATGTCATCTTTTTCTTTATCCTTAGGTGTCTCAAGTATAATCGGCAGCTCCCTAAACTTAGGGTGATTGATAAAATTACTAATGCCTTTACTCTTAATAAAACCTTCGCCTATATGCGCGTGACGGTCTCTCTTAGAACAACAGGGAGCATTAGAATCATTTAGATGCAATAGCTTAACACTATCTATTCCGACCTTTCTATCAAACTCTTTTAAGAAATTATTCAGTTCTCTGCTATTACTTAAATTTACTCCTGAGGCAAAAAGATGGGCGCTATCAAGGCATATTCCAAGCTTCTTCTTATTTCCCCTTAAGATAGACTTAAAATCATCTATCTCCCAGCCCAGTTTACTGCCTTCCCCGGCTGTATTTTCAAGCAATATCAAAGGCTTAAAATCAAGCCTTTTAAAAATAGCAGCCAAAGATTTCCGCATAATATTTAAACCTTTCACCCTATCCGGATTTGAACCAAAATGTAAAACATAATATTCGGCAACTATCTGAGATGAAAGCCTGAGATCCTCTATTATTGCAGAGATTGATCTATCTCTTACTCTTCTATCTGAAGATGCAATATTTAAAAGGTAGCTTCCGTGTATAACTATCGGGACTATGCCGTACTCTTTACGCTTTTCGATGAACTCCTTAACCTCATTCGGATCCAATATCTTTTTAGCATAACCTCTGGGATTACGGATAAATATCTGCATCGCACCGGAGTCGAGACTTCTGGCTTGATCTAAAGCCTTAAGAAGACCTTTTGATATTGAGAGATGAACTCCTATGGTTAGCATTGGAAAGGGTTACTGATTTCTAGAGTAGGTTGCCTTTAAAACTTCCTGAGTTAAAATCATATCCAAAATCTTTCTTAAATCTCTTACATTCTGATACTTCTGTTCTAAGCCTAAAAAGATATTCTTCATCTTCGGAGGCCTTTTAGATAGATCCTTATATGCTATGGAAGATATCTTTATTCTTAAATCTTTAACTATATACCTATTCTGGTTCTTCTTTTTCGGAAATGTTCTCTTCTTCCTAATTTTAACTAAGTTTACACCCTCTTTTTTCTGTTTAACTATATATATCTTATCGATATCGATAAAAAACTTATTTATCTTAAAATCTCCTCTAATAAAAGATAGGGGTTCAAATTCAAATTCAGCCAGATCTATCTTTATAAATCTCTTCTCTCTGAAATCTTTAGGATTTAACAGCATCACCCCGCCTAAACGGATATAGCCTTTATGAATTTTGGAGTCGACATGCTCTATACTTATTCTGGCATTACTCTTAATGCGAACCGCTGCATTCAAAGCAGCCTTAACAAAAGTATTCTGAAAAAAGAATATTAAGATCCCAAGAATCAGAACAGCCAAAACCAACTTTTTGATGACCCAGGTTATCAGCCCCATAATTTAAAGAGGTAATCAAACATCCTGATATTGGTATTTATAATATTTACAATATAACCCGCCCTTCTGAATCAGCTCATCATGTTTTCCCTCTTCCGCTATCCGGCCATCCTCTATAACTATTATCCTATCAGCCCTTCTTGCAGTTGAGATACGGTGAGCTATCAAAAATACAGTCCTACCCTCTATCAGTCTCTGTATAGCCTCCTGAACCTTAAGCTCTGACGCTGCATCAAGCTGGGCTGTTGCTTCATCCATTATAAGAATAGGAGGGTCCCTCAGAATAGCCCTGGCTATTGCAAGCCGCTGCTTCTCACCGCCTGACAGCTTAGCACCGCGCTCACCTGCCGCTGCATCATACTTCCGGGGAATCTTTTGAATAAAACCATCTGCGTTTGCCACAACCGCAGCTTTTTTTATTTCGTCCAAACTTTTATTTTTAACACCGTAGGAGATATTGTTTGCGATTGTATCGTTAAATATAACAGGCTCTTGGGTAACCAGCCCGATATGCTTTCTAAGCGAATCTATTCCTACACCCTTTATGTCAACACCGTCTATTAAAACAGCTCCTTCACTTGGATCGTAGAACCTGAGCAGCAGGTTTACAAGGGTTGACTTACCGACACCGCTTGGTCCAACAAGACATACAACCTCGCCCATCTTAACCTTAAGATCTATACCCTTTAAAACCTCTCCTCCCCCTTCATAACTAAAGCGCACAGCTTTATATTCAACCCCTTCTTTTGGCATATCAAGAATTGAGGCATTTGGAACTTCGCAAATAGACGACTCCTGATTTAATAATTCAAATATTCTCTCTCCAGCTGCAAGCGCAACTTGGTTGAAATTATATACCTTGATAAGACGCTTTACCGGTTTCATCAGCGCTGCCATCCCTGCCAAAAACAACATGAATATACCAAAAGACATCTCCCCCGCTATAACCTCTCTTCCACCTACGATAAGAACCACAACACCTGCAAAAGCAGCTACAATCTCTGATGCCGGATTTATCACAAGGGTTCTACGCATCGTCTTAAGCATGAGCTTGTAGAAATCCTGGTTCAGCAGTTTAAACCTCAATATCTCTTTACCTTCCATGGAGAATGCTTTGACTATATTCATCGCGGTAAAAGTCTCCTGCATCCTGGAGTTTAGATCACCCATCTTAGCCTGAGCCTGCTTGGATATCTTACGCAATCTCTTACCAATCTTTATAAGCGGAAAGCCAACTATCGGCATAACAACAAGAACTATCAAAGCTAGTTTGAAATGTATAACCAGAACGATGCTTAAAAATAACAACAACTGAAAAGTATAATATATGCCTTCGGCCAAACCTTCGGTAAGAACGTGACGCATCACATAGACATCATATGTCATCCTGGATATTAAATCACCAACTCTACTTTTAGAGAAGAAATCCATAGACATATACTGAATCTTCTCAAATATCTTTGCCCTGATATCTCTTATAACCCTCTGTCCTGCAATCTCCATCAAAACAGACTGAAAATAAAAAGTGATACCTTTAAAGCATATAAGAACCAACAACGTCATAGCTAATACAGTAAGTAGTCTCATCTGCGGCATACTATTAGCTTTGGCTATCAACTGATTTATAAAATCGGGAATATTGTCCTGCGGTAAAACTATCGGTTTATCTGTTAAAACTTTATCAGCTAAAGGAGCAAGCATACTTAAAGATGCTCCGTCTGTTAAGGTAGAGATAATCATAAATATAACAGCGCATGCAATCACCCCTAAGTAAGGTTTGGCCATCTTTAAGATACTAAAATAGAGTTTCATAGTTTATGATTATAGCATATTATTTAGAGATTTCCCGATAAATCCTCTCTCTGACTGAGAGATTAACCCGGGCTCTTATATAGACTCCGCCTCTCTTTTTCTTTATACCGATTATACTATCCTTAGCGATAAGATCTAGTACCTTAAGCTTGTCATCAGGCACAAAGAGGTTTAAAAAAGATTCGTATAGTGAAAGCTCGCTCTCTATATTTTTAAGAAGCAGTCCTACTCCTTCACCGTTTAAAGCAGATATCGGAATAGAGCCGGGATACCTCAAACTTAGGCTTGCATTATCTATACTGGGCAGTTTATCTATTTTATTCAAAACTGTTAAAATATTCTTATCCTTAATACCGAGCTGATCTAAAACCTTATAAACAGATGCTCTTCTTTTAACAGCAAGCGGATTTGACAGATCGATTAGATGGAGAATCAAATCAGCCTCGGCTATCTCTTCAAACGTTGCTCTAAACGCATCAATCAGGTGATGCGGCAGATCGTTTAAGAAACCTACGGTATCTGAAAACACTACCCTGCTCTTACCTGAAAGAGTAGCAGCACGTGAGACAGGATCAAGCGTCGTAAACATACTATCGGATGAGATCTGCTTTGATTTCGTCAAAAGATTGAGAAGCGTAGTCTTACCTGCATTTGTATAGCCAATCAATACTATCGAAGAAACTTCATTTCTAGCTCTCCTTTTACGTAAAGAGAGGCGCCTCTTCTTTACCTCTTTTAACTCTCTGTTTAGATGTTCTATTCTTCTTCTTATCCTGCGCCTATCAACCTCAAGCTTCTTCTCACCCGGACCTCTGGTCCCAATACCAGCCCCTAAACGGGAGAGCATAATACCTTTACCGCGAAGGCGCGGCAAGAGATAACCAAGTTGAGCCAGTTCAACCTGAAGCTTACCTTCAGAGCTTCTGGCATGGCGTGAGAAGACATCCAATATAAGCTGGGTTCTGTCTATCGTCTTAACACCTGTCTCATCTTCTATATTTTGCTGTTGAGCTGCTGATAGATCCTGAGAAAAGATTATAACGTCAGAGCCCAGCTCTCTGGCACTGTAAGCTATGTTTCCAACCTTGCCCTGACCTATAAAATAATGCGGGCCTACTCTCTTTATGCTGCAAAAATCCTCACCCCCGATGCTGCAGCCTGTAGATAGAATAAGCTCTTTCATCTCTGCTGCTCTCTCTTTTGGAGTCCAGGAGCCTCTATCTCTCCGGTCAACATTTACTATATACGCACTCTCTTTCATCTCTTCCCTAAATTATTGAAAATAGATTCAGCAATGCCGGCTTTTGATTCAAAATTATAACCATAGAACCACTCTATACGATGATCTCTCTTTAACCAGGATAGCTGCCTCTTTGCAAGACGGCGGGTATTACGCTTGATAAGCCTTATAGCTTCTTCTAAACCATACTCTCCCTTAAGATATCTAATTATCTCCTTATAACCTACTCCCTGATAAGCTGTTAGGCTCATACTACCCATCAAAGACTCAGCCTCAGAGACCAAGCCTCCAGAGACCATATTATCGACTCTTTTGTCGATATTGGCATATATCTTTGACCTCTTATCAGATAATGCATAGATCTTTAAATCGTACTTTGATGAGATCCCCTCTCTCTCTGTTTTTAACTCTGATATCCTCTCTCCGGTTAAATAATATACCTCAAGAGCACGGACTATCCTTCTTAAATCATTCCGGTGAATCCTATCCGCTGCCTCAGGGTCAAGCTCTTTAAGTTCAGCATAGAGCTTCTCCAACCCCTCATCTTCCGACCTCTTCACGAGCCTGCCTCTCATCTCATTGCTACGGGAGGGCCCTTTAAAGATACCGTCTAAAAGCGCGTATAGATACATAATAGAACCGCCGACAAGGAGAGGGATATTACCTCTGGATACGATATGAGCTATAACCTCCGATGCTCTACTTACATACTCTGCAACGTCAAAATTCTGGCCATAATCAACTATATCTATCATATGGTGGGGAATTTTAGCCCGAATATCTCTACCGGGTTTCGATGTTCCAATATCCATACCTTTATAGATTGCCATAGAGTCAATAGAGACCAGCTCTGTTCTGCCAATCAACTTAAAAAGTTCTATTGAGACCTCTGTCTTTCCTACGCCGGTAGGACCTGTCAATACAATAACTAAATTTCTATCCATAGGTTTTAATGCTTTTTAAAGTAACGAAAGACTCATTAGGGGTAGATTATACCGCTATATCCTAAGGAGATAAGCTTCTTAAACTGAGATTCGACCTGGCTTCTGCTATCGAACTTACCCACGCGAACTCTATAGTAAAGCCTACCTTTATGGACTATCTTTTTAACATAGGTATTAAACTTTTTAAGAGCTGCTCTTTTTGAGAGATTATAAGCATTGTCGTAGTTCAAAAAAGAGCCTATCTGAATCGTAAAATAGAACTCATCCTCATTTAATATTCTACGGGCATAACTGCAAGAGAGAGAGCTGGGGTAACGCTTGATCAAAAGATTAAAGCTCTCTCTGGCCTCCTCCCAACGCCCCTGCTTTCTGAGGCACAAGCCATACTTATACATCGCATCGGATATTATCTCACTTCTGGGGAACCTCTCCATGAAGGTGTTGTAGAGAATATCAGCATCATCAAACTTACCGCTTAAAAAGAATGTGTCGGCCTGCCCCAAAAATGCATATTCGCTCCATTTTCCGCCAAACTTCGAAAGCTTACCACAATAAATCCTGGCATCTTCAAAACGGGAACGCTTAATTAAAAGCAGGGATTTAAGATAGAGATATTCAGGAGAGGACTCTCCGCTCTTAAGATACCTATCGACTATGCGCTCTGATATATTGTATCTCTCTTTAAGAAAATAGGCCCAGGCATCGTTAAAATCTTCGGCAGAAGAGAGAACGGTTAATAGATTAGACAATATGACAGCTGCAGAAAGAATACCGATTATTTTAAATCTCTTATTCAACTATCTCTCCAATTAAACTATTATCAACTATTTCGGCTATTTTAACATCTTTTATACTTCCAACCAAACCCTTTCCTTTTACTTTAATAGAATGGTTTTCAGAAGACTTGCCTATAGTATAGCCTCTTTTATCATCAGCCTCAAAAAGAACTTCACAAAATCTGCCTACTAAACCTCTTTTCTTTTTTAAAGCTATCTCTCCCTGGACCTGAAGCAAAATATTATTCCTATCTCTCTTATCCTGATCCGAAACAGTATCGACAAAACCAGAGGCCTTGGTTTCAGGCCGCGAAGAATACTTAAATATGAATGCAAAATCAAAGCCTATTCTCTTTAAAGCAGAGAGTGTCTTCTTGAAGTCTCTTCTCTCTTCACCCGGAAAACCAACAATGATATCCGTCGTAATTGCTCCTTGAGGATTAAATTTTCTATAGCATTTAACCAGATTGAGATAGTCGGAAAGAGTATAATTTCTATTCATAAGTTTTAAAATCTTATCGCTTCCAGATTGAAGAGGAAGATGTAAATGATTACATACGCTTTTTAAATCTCTCATCGCCTTGAAAAGATCGAAACCTGCATCTTTTGGATGCGAAGTCATAAAGCAGACTCTCTCGATTCCAGTCTTATCTATTTTCTCTAATAACCTTACAAAACCGCCATTCTTATAGGAGTTGACATTCTGCCCCAAAAGAGTTATCTCTTTATAACCTCTATCTTTTAAAGAACTGACTTCATTTACTATCTCCTCTGCAGGTATAGAGCGCTCTCTACCCCTTGTGTGGGGCACAATACAGTAACTACAGAAATTATCACAACCCTCCATAATAGAGACAAAAGCACTTAGAGATCTTTTCCTGTAGTCTCTCTCCTTGTAAAAGCACTTTAAGCCAACCTGCTTACCTACTGCTTTAATTCTCTCACCCTTTAAAACCCTATCTATATTTTCAATCAACTCATCCTCCTGAGAAGGCCCGAAGACCCCGTCAAGATGGCTATATCTCTTGAGAAGCTCTTCGCCGCAAACCTCTGCAGTACATCCGGTCAGAACAATCTTAAAATCCTTCTCTTTTTTAAGTTTTCTTAAGCTTCCTAAAAAAGATATCGCACGGTGCTCAGCATGATAGCGTACAGAGCAGGTATTTATGACAATAAGATTAGCATCCTCTGCTCTCTCTGTTAAAGACCATCCAGATGCAATAAGCTGGCCTAGCATCCATTCGGAATCCCGCTCATTCATCTGGCAGCCGAAAGTCCGCAAGTAGAGACGCTTTCCGGAATTATCGCAACCCTTTTGTTTTCCGTTAGTTGGCACTTTATATCCTCTCCTTTGTATAGCCCTTTAAAAGGCTGATAAAGCTCGAATTTCTTTATTCTCCTGTTCTCAACTGTTATGGATTTAAAGACCAGTCTTAACAGGCCTTTCTTTCCTGCAATATCCAATCCTGACTTTATTGCATCAAAATGGTCTATTACTGTCTGTAACAGCTTTCTGTATTCTTTGGATTTTTCCCGTTCAATAAGGCTGAATTCCAGTTTCTTTATCTTTAATTTCAGCTCCTTTTCTTCTTCCCTGAGCGGAAGAATCTGATTTTTAAAAGCTTCCATAGCCAGCAGGTTTTCTGAAAAAACTTTTCCAAGCCGCTCCTGCTTTGATAAATTTATGCTGAGTTTTGCTTTTATATCAGCTATTTTCTCTTTAACGTCTTCATCACAGGAAGACTCACTATCATTAATAATACCTCTTAACCTTGCCTCGTCAATATCTTCTGCAAAAATAGTTTCTATAATGGCGCAGACTACATTTTCAATATCATCTGCCCTGACATAGCCATTACTGCATTCGGTGTAATGCACAGACCTGCCGCAACATCTGTAATATCTTCTTTTTGTTTTTACTTTTCTGCCCTCTCTTGAAGCAACGCTTAAACAGCCCCGAAACTTATGACCGCATTCTGCACAGACAAGAATTCCGCTAAGAGGATACTCTTTGCTTCCTTTTCTGGAAGCTATCCCTTTTCTGTTTTGTTCAAGCTTTTTCTGGACAGCGTCAAAATCTTCCTGACAAATTATCGCTTCATGCTTGCCTTTTGATACTACTATTTTTGAAGCATCATTCTTCATATACCTGTTGCCTCTCAGCGTTTTCTTTGTTTTGTCATAATGATGCACGTTCCACACAAGCTTACCAAGATAAATCTGATTTTTAAGAATGTTGCCTACAAGTTTTGTCTGGAATCTGCCACCGCTTCTTGTTTTATACCTCTTATTATATAAATAACCTGCTATCTGCGGAGTGCTCTGGCCTGAAAGATACATAAGATACATCATTTTAACAATGTCAGCCTCTTCTGGCACGACTTCAAGAAGTTTCTTTTCCTTATTATAATGGTATCCATAAGGGGAGTATCTTGCACCCTGCCAGTTTCCACGCTCAACACCTTTTATCATTCCGGGAAAAACTCTCTCAATAATCCTGTCTCTTTCAAACTGGGCTACTGTGCCTAACATACTAAGAGCCATCTTTCCGGCAGCGCTGACAGTATCAAACGACTCTGTAGCTGACTTAAACCCTATGCCTTTATTATCAAGGTCTTCAACCAGATTAAGCATAAGGCGGTTATTTCTCGCAAACCTGTCAATCTTATAAACAAGCACCATATCAAACTTTTTAAGATTTACATCTCTTAGCAGTTTTTTTAAGGCAGGTCTTTCAAGAGTGTAGCCAGAATAGCCATCATCCACATAAACATTATAGACATCATAGCTCTCACGCTTGGCATAATTGACAAGAAACTCTCTCTGAACTTCAAGAGAAGTTCCTTCTCTTGCCTGATCTTCTGTTGAAACTCTTGTATAAACTGCTATTTTCATAATCACCTGAATGTATTGCGCCACTTTATTATTTTTTTAATATCAGAATCGGTAAAAACAGGGTAATTCCTGTAATCTCTTTTAGGCTCAACCCAGCCCTTTTTAATCCAGTAACGCACTGTCTGCTCATGGACACCGAGCTTTTGTGCGGCTTTGGGTACATTGTAGATTTGCTTATCCATGATAAGCTATTATAGGGTTTTGTTAGGTTTTGTCAAGCTGTTTCTTCCCTTTCACTTTCCTCTCAAGAAGTTCATTAAGATACATCATGTCTGCTTGCAAAACAATTTCAAGAACTGTCGAAAGCCTCAAAAATTCTTCACTATTTTCTTTTATAATAAAGGTGTTTTTCTTATTTGGCTTTCTTGCAATTCTCCATATCTTTTCTTTATCTATCCCATAGATATCCTTACTCTCAGCCCACTCATCAAAAACAGACAGCAGATCCCTGTCGGAAAACTTGTTAAAGTAATCCTTAAATGCCTTTGCCTGTATTTTGTAGAATTCTTTTTTCTTCATTTTCAATATTCGTATTAATCGTTTTGTAAATTAAAATTGCTTTTTCGCACTCATGGCGCAACCCTTGTCCTTATAGTCTGTAACGCCTTCATGTGAAGCTTAATAATGTCTTCATATCCAGCCGCAACAAGCTGTTCAGCACTTTTAATTCTAGCTCCCTCTGGCATGCTACTATGAAACTTGGCTAAATATTGCTGCATCAATAAAACTTTGTCATCCCAAGACATCACGTCCACATGCTCAACTAAAATCCAAGAAATATATTTTTCTTCTTGTTCTTTTTTCATATGTTCATAAATTGCATCAAGAACTGCTTTCATTCCACCGCCAACACCGGTTGAAGCTACCATGTAAGCGCCTTCTAATCCGCCAATCTGAGAAAATGACCTCTCTATTATTCCCCTCACGTTACTTAAAGCCAGCCACTCTGGCATAAGAATATCTCCCCCGACAGTAATCTGAAACTGTTGCTGGTAAAACCGTGTAGCTTCTGCCATCATTTCATCAAAAGTAGAAGGTATGCGATTTTGCATATTATACTCGTCTCTTCCTATATCGTGATACATACTAACTTCTTTCGCGATATTTCTTTCATCCAATAATCGCAAAATCATATTTAAATTTGCTTTACCCATAATTGACCTCCCTCAAATTTCATCATACAAGTTTTCATTATCTGATGGTCTTTCTATTGCCCTTCGCACTGTTGCAATATTTTTCTTAAGCGACACGCAATATTTTTCTCTTGTTAAACTATCAATTTCTTCGCTAAAACCATTGCCAGTTATCTTGTTTGGCTCAGGGGTGGATATGTTTATTATTTCATTTCCTTTTTTTACAAAAGCCTTCCCAACACCTTTTCTCATAAAATCATTGATTTCAACCTCTCCAAAAAATTCTTTAAACAAATTCTGGCTATCATCCCAGTCCAAGTCTAACGCCACTACTGTCTGTACATTTCCAAATGCGGTTTTAATTGATTCAGCCATCATCTCTTTTTGCTGAAAACCAAATATAAGCCTTAAGTTAAACTTCCTACACTCCCTCAAAGAGTCTTCAAATGCTTTCTTGTTGACCGAGAGACGCTGCGCTTCGTCAATATAAAGGTTAAACCCGACTCTTTGGGAAGGAACAATATCCTGCCTTGAAAGGGCTGCATGAAAAAAAGAGCAGTATATAATCGAACCAAGGATGTTAGAACAGTTTGATCCAAGCAGACCTGCCGGAAAATAGGCAAGAAAGATTTTTTTATTGTCGATTATGTTTCTGAAATTTAGCCTATTATCTCGCTGGGAAAAAATCCTATATATTCTCTCCTGCAAAAGAAACTTTGAGAGCTTGCTAACTACCCTCTGTAATGTTGAATTAGGTATTTTTTCAAAATCATGCCAAAACATCTGTATTTCTTTATTCTCTATAATAGGAGCAACTGACTGTCTCAACTTGTACCCCTCTTTTGATTTAGATAAAAGACCCCTCACATCAGTTAATGTGAGATTTCCTTTTAATAAGGTGTATAGGACAGGCATAAGCGTTGCCTCAATCTGCGAACCCCAGTCTTTAGCAGAATACAGCCCCTTAATTGCATCCAGTAAATCATTGACTTTTTTGCCAGCATCTTCATTTTTACCCAATGAAAAGAAATTATGAGATATTATGAAATCCTTGTCGCATGGATTGTAATAGCAAACGTCTCTAACCCTCTCTTTAGGAATTTGTTTTTTAATGCGTTCAATTGCATCTCCATGATAATCAATGTACCCTGCGCCTTCGCCATTATTAATATCAGCCAAAAACATATTTTCCATAAGTATTGATTTTCCTGAGCCAGTAATGCCGCCAATAATTGTCCCTTTGTTTCTCAAATGAGTAGGTTGAAAAACAGGAACTTTTTTTCCTGCAAAGTCGTTATAGCCGAGTAAAACTCCATCTCTTGAGGTTTGTTCTATAGCCTTAAAACCAACAGCCTTATCAAGAGAAAAATCTTTTCTTTCCATAATTTCCTTAGAGCCGGAATTGCATAAAGCAGATAACTCTGTTGAGCTAAGCAACATTCCATTCCTGTAAATCAAAGAAGTTACTATCATTTCTATTATTTTTTTATTTTCCATCGTTCTTAAATAATCGGCTTTTGCCAAATAATTAAATTCTCTTTTCCCGTATTGAAAACCCGCGATTGGAAGGCTCAGACTATCTAAAACTCCTCTTATATTTTCATTTCTGCAACAAGCTCCTATGCGGATGCTTACGCAAAACAAAGGACTGTCTAGTTTCTTTCTGGCCTCTTTATAGTAATCAGAGCCAAACCCTGCATGGCTGATTAAATTCTGCTGTAAACTACCGAATTGGCCTGCCTGCAATTCTGCCTCAGTAAGATTAATTATGTTTTCCCGCCAATCATGCGTTACTCTTTTAAAAGTAACTTGGTAAAACCCAAACTCTTGTTTTAGCTCACTCAAGGCAGAATAAATCGGCATTAAAGGAGAAATTTTTATCCCTTCATAACCAGATAAACTTTTCCAATATGGCGCTATGGGATAGAAATCCCGAATATCAAAGGTATGATTTATAGTGTTAGTTTGCTGAAGAATTTGTAAAAAATAATTTTCTTCATTAACGTCAATTTCAATATTGGAAAATTTAGATTTGATCGCGCTCTTCACAGGTTTTTCATCAGCTCTATTTATGCTTATTTGACAGCTTATCCTTTCCTTATTTCCAATCAGCAAAAATTCAATTGGATTTTTTATAATGCTTAATTCTCTCAATAATGTTTCAAATTCTATCCATTGAATTTCATCTTTTGGCGAAAACCACAACCGCAAGTAAGCTTTCTGGGAATTTTCTGTAAATCTTTCAGGCGTGATACAGACATTAGTAGTGCCTTCTCTTAAAAAGCTTTTAAGTTCGTAAGGCTGAAAAGGGGCTTCCAAGCATACGGGCTCTGGATAGATTGTTACATCCCTGCCTTTTAAGGATTCAAGCTCAAAAGAAGAGCGCAACTCACCCTGCAAGGCGCTTATGACCATAGACTGTTCTATCGGGCCTAGATTTTCTCTCATGGTTTATATCCTTCCGCATATTACGCAATCTGGATTTTTCTCAATTTTTGCCACTAACTTCTGCGCAAAATCTTCAAAAACCCACGTATCGGGTTTTGTTGAAAACCACAGGGCATCACCCTTATTGTCAAACTGCTTAAAATACTGGCTTATATCTTCGCCTGCCAGAATTACCATAGCGAGTTTTGTTGCAATGTCGCTGATAATGTTTACATCTATTGATAAGGCAGGGACACTTCGCTGTTCGTTCTCATCAACACCATATTGCTTGTTTGTAGAACGAAGATTGATTGGGCCACCCTCGTTACCACTATTCCCTTTAAAACACATATAGCAAGGGTCCTGTTTTTTGCCGGAAATATAGATGATTTGTCCAGATTCTGCTTTATCCGCCAATCCTATGTAAAGAGCCGGAATGCCTTTATTATAGGAGAGCCAATTAACATCTCGCCTGCTGTCTTCTGTGTCAGTTGCTATAACCATAAGGGCTGGTTTCCATTCATCTGTGAATTTGTCGAAAAAAGTGATGTCTTTGCAAAAATCATAAGCAAAAGCTTTGACTTCTGCATTTGGAATATTACTCATAACTGCATCTTTAAAGGCTATTGTTTTTAACCGGCCTGCCAATAACTCCGGCATTTGCTGAATACCCCACCTGTAAGGGTTAGCAATATCCAAATAATCAGGATCGGTTATGGCTATTTCAATACCATGCTTGGCTAATTCATACCCAACCCTTGAATTAACAGAACCGCAGGAAACAAGAAAAGCTTTTTTAGCTTTTACTTTTTGAGATAGTATCTCAGAACGGTTACGGGCATTGTAGTCCTGCATATTAAAAACTTCTACTTGGCTGATCTCCTTTCCATCAATAAAACACTTTAATCCATTGCCATTAACAAGCAATTCAACTCCTTTATTTGTAACAGCTTCTTTATACCACCTGCCTACTTCATGCCAGAAATTGTGCTTTAGGGTAGTCTTAAAGCTAACTATTTGGATAAGATTTTCTTCCTGTATTTCCCTGCCAAACAGCAGACCTGTAATACAGTCACTCCCTTTTATTTCTTGTACTGCCTTTTCATCAATTACAATCTTCATCTTCTTTACCTCCTGTTTTCTGTAGCATTAATTCCTCAATAGTTTCTTCCTTTAATACAGGCAAGTCAGCCTGATAAACATATTTTCTTCCAAGCAAAGCTCTGATGATGCTGTCTTTTCCATTAATTACAATTAATTCTGGCTTGGTAAAAGAGAAGTCATCCGTAGCTTTTCTATGTATAAAAAAAGGACAATACTCAAGAGTGCTTTCATTGAATGTAGCTATAATAATGCTGAGTTTTTCCAAATAGCTATGTATAGGGTCGAGCAAAATTTTCTTGCACGTATTCTCATCCAATGGCGACATAGCAGGCAAATAAGAAGGATGGAGATGATGATCGCCAAGATACTGTAGGGGGAATTTTGTATTAGGATATTTCTTGCATATAGCCTGAAACACCTCGCATTGATATGTATCATCAGTTGCAAGATAACTCGGGTTTTGAACAGCATTTGACCCTGTCCGCAAAGCGTATAGGATTATACCTACACCACCCCCCATTGAAAAACCAATAAGCGAACCTCCGCATTCGATTTCTCTGCTTTTGTTTTTAATAGCTTCTTCTTTTATTACCTCTAAAGCTGTCTTTGTGATAAACATGATATTTTTCATGGCTACTCCTTTGCTTTATTTTCTAAAATTTACTCCTTACCATGTTTCTCCAGTTTGTAGAAAATTCTCGTATAAAATGAGCCATTGAATAACCCAGCCAATTACTGTACAAATCGTATCATCATGATTGAAATCATTATGCTCAAGGCATAGCTCCTGGTCTTCCCCATAAAGATGAGGCACATCTGAGCAAAAATCAATATGCGGTACGTATACTTTTATTCTGTTTCCATTAGGATAGCCATAGGGATAAGCCGCAACAACATAATAAGATTTTCTTAATTTGTCGCTTGGGCCAATATATCCAGCCACAAATGCAGTATCATCCTCAAGTAAACCAAACTTCATTTGCGGAAAATCAATAGCCAGAAGCTCCATCTCAGATTGAAGCCTTTGCCTGCCTCTATTTGTGTCATACCATTGCATCCTTATCTCTCCTTTAATTTATAATGATAAAAGTAAGGCAGGGGCTGTCCTTACTTTTATTTTTTATAATTTACCTACATCCCCACTCATGTTGCTTGATAGGAGCGCCGGAATTTTTGTTGTCTTCTGTCTTCGGCTTAACCGTGCTACCAGCCGCTACCATAGGAACCCCTTTCTTAATCGCCTCTTTTATCTGTTCTCTTCTGTCCAATGTTATCACCTCCTCATTATAGATTTGCACCCTTCACTATGGCTTGCAATTCTGCTCTCTGGGGTACATGCCAGATGTTTGAGAGAATATTCTCAGGTATTATTTTTTCTGAGGTAAGCCATAGCATAGCCCCTGCATTTTTATTCAAATCTAATATATTTTTCAATCTGGTTGCAGATGGTAAAATAAAAAGAACTCTAAAGCCCTTAAATGGAAAGTTAAAAACTTCTCTAAAATGGATAAATTTCTGATTAACTAAATATTCGCTATAAGCTGAAATCTTTGTAATAATATCTTTATTCCCAGAACTCCTCTGAATAACCTGCGTGCCCATATCCTGCTCGCCAAAGAGCAAACTCTTGCCTTTTTTATTTCTAAGCACAATCATAAAATCAGGGATTATGTCTGAGGATATTGCCGGCAAATTTTCTTTTAAATCAGTTGCTTTATGCGCAACAGAGAAACTTTCTACAGAGTAATCTTTGGTTTTGTCGCAGGCAGAACTGAAACATAAAATACAGGTGTTTACTTGTAAGTCATGCTCAACAATAAGATTCGTAGATAGCTTGAAAAAGCTAGGCTTAAAGCCTAAAAAGCGTCTGATTGCGTTTTCCCTCTGCTTATTTAAATAAAAAACTTGCTCTAATCTTCCTTGTGCATAGGGACTTGGCTTATCAAAAGACAAGAGATAATTATTCTTCTTTAGAATATTCAATCTCCTTCTGGCTACCTTTATGCTGTCGTTAAATATAAAGAAAGAAACCATGCTTGTTGATAAAAAGCTTAGCTTTTCAAGCCAGTAAAATAACTGAATATCGCGTGGAGTAATCCTCATCGCTACTCTCCTTTAATGGTTTTTCTTGTAATAGATTATTAGCCCCAGAGCAACCAATGTTGCCAGAGGGTTTGCCCTGAAGAAATTTACGGCGTCCCCGACATAATTCCAGAGCTTGTAATTAAAATTTGAAAAATGAGGTAACATTGTTTTGCCCAAAAACAATACTATTGCCAATATAATCAACTGTTTCATCTTCTCCTTTTGCATAATTGCCTCCTCTTTTAAAAATTGCTTTTAATTAGACAAACAATAAAATGGGTCAACAATGCACTGGTGAAAGGAACGAAAAATAAAGCATTCCCCTTCTTGTAGTAAATATCTCCGAGGAGCTGACCGATGTATGGCACATTGCCTCTCAACAAATAGATAGCTACATAAATCACGAAAGCGTAAAGTAAATGGCTCATGGTATCCTCCTTTAACTATTTCACTACCCTCATTGGTAGTGGACTTTTTTGGCGTGTTTTACAACTCCCCTTTTCCATATTTTTCTAATTTCTTGAAAATCCTTTTCAGCAGGAAATCGACTCTCTGCTGAGATACTCCTAATTTTGTAGCTATCTCTCTCTGTTTGCATTTTGCCCTATAAAGCTGAACAACCTCTTTTTCTCTGTCGTTTAAGGTACTTATTGCCTCTTTCAATGCAATCATAGAAGCCAGTTCGTCTTTTATCCCTGCGCTGAAACCCTTAATAGTATTGAGAATGCCTATCTGGAATGAATTAAGAGGCTCGCTGGAATCACATATCTTGTCATAGTCTACCGTGTAGGTCTTTTTCTTTACCCCTGCGGTCTTGTGACGACCCGTGATTTCTTTCTTAACATCTTGGCAGATTGTTCTACAGATACTTTTTTTCGGACATATTGAACAGGTCATCTTAGCCCCCTTTTCGAGGACTAAAAAAAGCCATTACTTTTAGTCCTCAAGTAATGGCCTCTGACCTGCCTGGTCCTATGCCTTATTGGTTAATCTTTATCGTTCATTGATTTTAAAATAAGTAGCATCACCTCCTTTGGAAGTGCATGAAAATTCTTGCACCGCTTGCAAAAAAGATAAAGGGTATCTCCTTGGATTTTAGCAAGGAAATGACCGTGCCGGTCTTTAATCCGGATACAGTCTTTTTCCTTGTCATCTTTTTTGTATTTGCAGTAGTTGTTCATGGTTTTCCTCTAAAAACGCCTAGAATTCGCAATTGCTATCCAGAAAAGCCAATCAGGATATAGTATCGGCGCTTCACATTTGCCTTGATGGAGGTTATCCTTTCCACGCTTCCCTTTAAACAAATCTCTTATTTTTTTAATCACGTTTTTCATGACACATCTCCCTGTTCTACTAAAAGTATACCCTACTATATTTTGTTTGTAAAACCTTGCAAGTAAAGTAGTTACGCATACTTTCTTGTATAGTTTTTTGTATACTTTTATGCATAGCAAAATTAGTGGTAATTAGTGCGTTTCAAGGGGAAAATGAGCTAAAAGGGTTAAAAAGAAGTGTTTTTTGCAAGAATTTCTGTATTTTTACTAAATGTGAGTTGCATTACATCATTTACCACTTTTTTAAAACTAGAGTAATCTTTCCACATGTCAGATTTATAGGGCAATTTTCCTTTTGTTTTTCTGTTCAAATGATATTCCACAGAACGTTGCTGCTCGCCAGACCCCACTGTTTTCACGATAGGCTGTAGGAAATTCCAAATGTGTTCTCCGATTGCTTTTGTCTCAGCCCTGACTATGATATTGGGGTCCCTGCAAAGATTGCGACAGAGTATCTCTTCATACGATATTGACCAGCCTTTCCTTTTTATATGAATTTCTTCTTCGCTATAAGAATCAAAGCTCTCTATTATACTTCTCAACCCTATTACGTTCTCCTCCCTCATTTTTGGGTTATTAGGGTCTTTTGGGCAAAGATGATCAAGACTGGCAAGTTTATTGATATATTTGATATAAAGAAAGTCATCATCTGTGTTTTGATTAGGATGATTTCCATGCTCGCGGTAATAATTGAATCCAAGATCGAACACCAAAGAATTTTTGCGAGGAAATTTTACAGTAGCTCTGGAAAGGTTAATTCCTTTCTTTTTTAATTCTGCTTCTAGTGTCCTCTCAAGTGGTGGCAGGTCATATTTGACAGCAAATATAGAGTCCTTGAAATATGCAAATGATTCGGCCATATTATTCAGTATTGTTATAAGCGAGTATATAAGTTTTACTATTTTTAAGTTACAAAAACTACCTATCGCGATATACTATTGAAATATGCAACAGTAAACAGGCATGATGTAGGTTCTCCTAATTGGATGATACTATGGCAAATACTGGAAAATTTAGACCTAAAATAATAAATAAGTGCATGACTAGGCAGGAATATGAACAATTGCAAAAAATAGGAAAGCGCATCCGTTCGCATCCAACAGCTCCGCTTACTCAACAAAATCTCTATTTTACTATGTTAGATACTGAATATAAAGACGCAAGAAAAGAAGGAAAAGGACAAAGGCAAATTCCCCATAAAACAAATTGGGTTTTTGACAAAATGAATAAACAGGCAAAAAAAGAAGGAAAAGAAGCTTACAAAGGCGGGCATGAAGCTCTGGGCATACTCAGACATCGAACAAACCATGAACTGCTGTATTTAGATAGAGAATATCCAAAAAATATTTATATAGGTAATACGTGCGGAGATTTCGTTTTCCTCACAGACCCAGAAGATATACAAAAGGCATGGGAAATAGATAGCTTCCCTAATGATAAATATGTTAAAGGAAAAAGAGGGAAAGCTAGAATTGAAGTTAACCCACTGTTAGAAACAGAGATTGAAAAACCAACCATCCTTACACAAAACAATAGTGAATATATACGGTTTTTCAAAAAAACAGAAGACCTTGATTATAAATGCTTAACAGATTTCCCTGAGGGGTTTGGAATACAAGAACCCTCTAATGGTTTCTTTAAAGACCTATATTCTGTTCCTATTAAGGAACAGGATGACCTTAAAAATTTTATCAAAAAAAATAAGAATGTTTTAATAACAGGCAAGTCAAAAGTCGGCAAAACAAGATTAGTCTTTGACGTATTAAGAAAACTAAAAAATTGTTACGTTCTCGCATTAAAGTCTTCGACATTTAGGAATGTTGATACCCTTAAAATCTCTGATTATTTCAACCAAAAAAGGAAAAAGTTGATTTGGTTTATTGATAATATAGATTATTACCCATGCATTCCGCTGCAAGACCCAATATGGGATATTTATGAAAAGCTATACAATATAAATAAAAATACAATAATCATTGCCACGCTTCGGTCTGATGAAACAAAGCCCAAATCTCGACTTTTGGAACATAGCCGTATCGAACCTTTAGAATTCAGAAATGAAATAGAAAATACTGAAGCAGATGATTTTATGAATCACTATTACAACGGTAAGCAACTTCCACTTCATTATGATAAGACATTTTGGTCTATCATGTTTGACATAGAATATATGAAAGATATTTACAACAACAGTAGCAAGGTTGATGAGAACAGTAGAAGTATTATGAAAAGCTTAAAGCTTTTACAAATAATTTTACCAATTGTTAAATACACACTTCTAAAATTAACATTTGAAAATATATATTATGCATTTCAAGGAACAACTGTTTTTGACGATGGTATAAGAAAATTAGAAAAACTAAATTTTCTGAAGATAGATAAAACAAAAAATGCTGTTTCCTCTCAAGAACCTTATCTTAAAGAAATTGTCTACTATCCAGACATGGATTTGGATATGAAAAATTTGATTAAAATTTTGACAAAGCATAAAAAGTTTGTCGAATTATTGTGTTTAGGCACTTATTATTATTCTAACAAGAATTTCAATGAGTGTAGTAAGTGCAATCAACTTGTTGCTAATAGTTCTTCTTCAAATGAATCAAAATCTGTTGCATATTGCAACTGGGGTGTTATTCTTTCCGAAATAGCTGAGTTACAGGACAGTAAGGAAGAGCAAAAAAAATATTACGATAAGGCATGCAAGAAATACGAAAAAGCTATTGATTATAAAAAGGATAACGCAAAAGCATATTCCAGCTGGGGTAATGCTCTTTCTCAAATAGCTGAATTACAGGACAGTAAGGAAGAGCAAATGAAGTACTATAATGACGCATCTAATAAATACGAAAAATCTATTGAGTATAAAAAAGATTGTGCAGAAACATATTGCAACTGGGGTGCTATATTTTTCAAAATAGCTAAACTACAGGACAGTAAGAAAGAACAAAAGGAATATTACGATAAGGCATGCAAGAAATACGAAAAAGCTATTGACTGCGAAAAAGATAACGCAAGAGCATATTACAACTGGGGTTTTACTCTTTCCGAAATAGCTGAATTACAGGACAGCAAGGAAGAGCAAATGAAGTACTATAATGACGCATCTAATAAATACGAAAAATCTATTGAGCATAAAAAAGATTGTGCAGAAACATATTGCAACTGGGGTGTTACTCTTTCCGAAATAGCTGAATTACAGGACAGCAAGGAAAAGCAAATGGAGTACTACAATAACGCATGTAAGAAATATAAAAAAGCTATTAAGTATAAAAAGGATTATGCAGAAGCATATTCCAACTGGGGTGCTACAGTTTTCAAAATAGCTGAATTACAGAACAGCAAGGAAGAACAAGAAAAACGGTATAGAACAATATGTGCTTTATTATCTGAAGCCTATATATTGTTCGTGCTACAAAACAAAAGAAATTTAACTTATACTCCTATTTACATAATTAAAAATATTAGCAAAAAAATCAAAAATCCAATTCATATAGCAATAATATCAATTTTCGAGCTAGGTCTAAAAGTAAGTTCAAAAAATAAAAAAAGTTTCTCAAACAAAGAGTTAGATTTTTTGCAAGAAATCAAAGGAATATCAAGTGCGAGTGACATCGTTATTGATGCCATCTTAGAAAATAAAAAACCTGATGTTGCTGAAATTCCTAATGATAGCCGTCTTTTGAGAACCGCTGTTTATATAGCAAATAAAATTATTGCTATAAAAAATAATAAATAATAACCTACTCAAAACTCACCCTCGTTCACCTCAAGCCAATTCTGATAACTTTCTTTGCAAAACTCCTCAAAGTCGCCCTCTTCAAACTCCTGCTCTAAATCTTCCCTATTCTGCTTAACAAATTTCTTATAAGAAAGCTTTTCAATAACTTCCTCATACTCTATCTTGCTTTCAGGAAATTCCAAAAACGGATTTTTCTTAGTTATCTCTTTCAGCTCTTTCTCAATCTCTTTAAGCTGGTTATTATATTCCTTTTTGCTGATATAAAGCTTTAAAGTTTTGTCCTCATCACAAGAGTAATAATAATTTTTCTCTTTGCCTATCCTGTCTTTTAAACTCTTTATCTCTTCCAGCAGATAAATATACCTGTCCACAGCTTTTATCTGCAACTTCGTAGTTTCCTTCTGCAAACTGCAAAGTTTTTTCACAACCTTTGGGAAATAACAAATTCCCTTTTCAGCCAAAAACTTCTTAGCCATAGGATAAACCACAATATCTATATCTTCAAAATTCACACTAACTTTCTTAAGATTTAAGTTTTCCATTTCCCACATACTCATCTTGTTTTCTTTTCTGTTGAAATTTCGTGGGATATACTGGGGTATTTTTACCCATCTTGTAAATTCTGCAACAAAACTATCCAAGCCATGCGTTTCATAATAGCCAACAAATGGCAAATCCGTGCTTATGCTAATTTCTGCCTTAGTCTCAGCAAGATTCAAGCTGACTTCAAGCTTAACAATTATTCCATATCTTTTATATTCAGGAATTATATTAAAAAGATTAACCCCTTTATTTCTTCTGTCCAGCCTCTGCTGTAGTTTAATATCCTCTTTTATTTTCTCGTGTATTTCATCTATTTCCATCATATCCGCCTCATATCAGTTTTACTTGCTCATCTGCTATTGAAATTTCTTCTTCGCTTGTATTATCAACAAGCCAAGTTTTACCCTCATGCATTACTTTGCCTATGTCGTCTTCCTGCCATTCCATCGGCAATATCGCAAACAACGCATTACCTTTTTTATCCCAAGCTACAAATCCTTTCATTTTTCTACCTCACCTTTGTCGTCTTTAGCCAGAGGGCAAACAACAATTACAGTATCATTTATCTGAATAAACATTTCGTTGTTGTTTTCAGAACTTACTATCAACTCGCCCTCATCACCCAACAGCTTTACAACCTCGCCAAGCTGTTTCATGTTAAATCTAACAAACTCTTTGCCATTAAATCTGCTGTTAGTCACTATAAGCTTTGTTATAGTGTCATCAGATACAGTTATTGTATCTTCATTAACAGCTATACCGTACTTCTCTGCCAATTCGTTGTCTTTAAGCAGATTGTCTGCCGAATACTTCCTAACCCATTTAAGCAGGGGTATGTTGTTTAATAAACTTTTAACCCATGCCATGTCTTTTTTTGTTTTTAGTTCTGTTTTTTGCTCCATTTTTTTTATTCCTCCATTAGTGTCATAGTTTTTCAATGTCACTTTGACACTTCTTTTTTTATTCTAAAAAATGTCCTTCTGCTCTTGCCTGTTCTCTGCCAAAAATGAACAGCCTGTTCAGAAACAGATAAATCTGATTTCATTAATTTCAAAACTATTTCCTTATCTTCGTCTTTTTCAACAGTTGCCTTAAAAAGTTCTTTTGCGTTTGCCTTATCTTCTTTTACAAACGCTATGGCTTTTTTCAGCAATCTAAAATTAAAGTTTCTGGTTGCCTCGCTTGTCTCTTCCTTAATAAGCTTTAAGCACTCCTGCTTTTGCTTCATGCTTAAATCTTTCCTGCTGTCAATTAACTTCCCAATAATCTCTATTTTTTGCTCAAAGCTCAATTTAAACTCATACGAAACTGTCCTGCTAATCATGGCACTTACGCCTATATCCTGCTGGTTTGGTATCTTGTTGCATAGAATTATCAGCTTTGCCTTAAACTCAAAAATATCAGGCAAACCCTCTGCCTTTTCGCTTTTTGTATTGTATTGGATAAGCCTCTTGCCCCCGCTTTCCCACAAAGCCCCTTTAAGTATTGAAGTGGCAACAGGATTGCCAAAAATGCCCTCTATATCGTCAAGTATCAAAAGCTTTTTGTTTCTTGCCCTATACAATATCTCATAAATAGACAGAGGCGTTGAATATCCGTTATAATATTCGTAATCATCAGGCTCTAAAATTTCCCTCACTCTATTTATCGCAAGAACTGTCTTGCCTAATCCGCCCTCACCATAAAAAATAAGTGCGTTATATTCCTTTGTATTCAATGTCACTTTGATTAAATTCTTTGGGATATTAAATTCTGGAATATCCACATAGTTAGCAAATTTCAGCTTTTTCCATTCATCAATTATATGCCTTTGCTTTGAGTCGGGCTTTTCAGGCTTTACGCTGATAAATTTACTTGCCTCTGTAAGTGTCTTTTTCAGGTTTTGCAATTCGTGGGGTTTCATTTTCTAAAATGCTGTTGCATAACTGTATTTGTTTTTGTCATATATCGGCTTGTTGCAGATTTCACAAAAATTATTTCTCTTGCACTCTTCGCAAGGCTCTGGGCAATCGCAGTATTTTGTCATTTTTTACCTCCATCTTAATATTCACTTGTCAAAAGAAGAACGCCGTTAATGAAATATAGTTTTATCTCTTCCGTTGGAAAATCAGTATATTCTATTTCCTGTTTTACAATTATCGGCGTATCGCTGTCCTCTTGCATTTGTAAAACTGCCAATTTGTCTTCATTAACTTTAAGCGTCCATATCTGAAATCCTTTCTCTTTCAGCTTATGCTGATAACTACCGATAGCGTCAAGCAACCAAAAACAGTTTGCTTTTTCTGCCAAAAACTTAACCCCGTCTGTATAATTAAATTCTAACCAATGGCGATAATAATGCTCTGTCCCTGTAAAATTGGTTAATTCCTCTTTTAATGTCCTGCTCTCATTTTTTTGTTGGTATCCCATTTTTTACCTCCTTTTATAAAACTGAACTATAATCTATTATGCAATGTCCGTCATAGATTTTGCCTATAACTTTTGGGTTATTGTATAGTACTCTGATTTTGTTTTGAGGCTCTTGCTCTGCCAAAACACTCCTTAAAAACCCTTTTAGTTTTTCCTCTTGGTAATCGCTGAGGTTTGCCATATCACTCTTTACAGCTATGCCTAAGCCCTCTGAAAGCTGGACAATAACCGAAAGGTCTTTTTTTGTTTGTCTCATTTTTACCTCTTAAAAGCCTCTTTACGAAACTTTTATATATTGCCTCGGCTTAGAAATCGCTGAGGCAGTTGAATACGCTTTGCGGTGAATTTAATTTGTCTTTCTCTCATGGGTCTTTGACTTATGAGAGATTTTTTATCATATTTTCTTTACGTTATGGTCTAACCAATAATCTATTACTTCCAAACTTACGCTTTCAAAATCGTGAGGATTATTTACATTTCTAATTTGATTTAATCTCTTGTCTATAAAATAATTTTTCTTTCCTATCTGTATTTTCGGCAGTTCTCTTACCATTTTTTACCTCCTTTAAACATTCTGTGTTTTAATATTTTTCGTGTTCAAATTCCCAATCATAATTTTTGTCATATACAAGAAGGAATAAGCTTGGCTTCTCGCAATGTTTTCCTATGCAGTTTTTTCATTTCTTTTAAGCTAAAATCACATTTACATATTTGGATTCAACTTCTTTTCTCTTTTAAGCTTTCTTAATAACTCAAGACAGGCTCTATTAATAAACGCTTTTTCATTAGGAATAATAAACCTGTTATCATTCTCTTTAATCCATTCCTTTATTTTTTTCTTTAAATTTGGATTAATGTTTGCGTTTCCCATCTTAAAGTTTGAAACTCTGAAAATACTCTTTCTAAGTATTGTAAAGATGGTGAACTATATAAACTTTTCTATACTGAAGAATACAGCTTTTAACACGCCAAAAGTAAGGAAAAACTGGGATTAAAAAAGGTAAGAATAGCTTAATAAAGGATGCGGTATTTTGACAAAAAAATCAAAAATAAAAGACGTGTGGCTTTTTCCCCGCTTCGCTCCTTCCCTTTTCCTTTGTAACATATAAAATTCCGAAGGGAGTCGGATTACAAAAATATAAGGCTTATATATAGAAAGTGTAGTTTAAGGTGTAGCTTAATAAGACAAGCAAAACTACACTTCGGATATTAAATAAGGGGCACTTTATAGCCATGCCCAGGGCTTTTTGGTAGTAGTAGTGGTAGTATTAGCTTTTCCCCGCTGATGTCCTTATTCCATTCCTGAAATAAGTGAGAAGGGTGTCTCACCCTCGTAGGGGCTGGTTTTAAGACAACCAGCAACTTCTTTTATAGGCTCAGGCATTAAACGCTTCAAGCACAGCTTCCTGCAATGCCTGCTTTAACTCATCATCAAGCAAGCTAACGATTTCATGCCATTTACCGTCTTTTCCCTGATTCTGCGGCATTGATACAAACAACCCGTCCTTGCCTTCAACAACTCTCACGCCTTTGACTAACATCTGCCCTGATATAACAACATCAGCGAAAGCCTTGAGCGCTGAATCACCATTTAGCTTGTGTAATCTTGCGACCTCTAACATTTTAATCACCTCCTCTTTTCGTAGATTTTTTTAACGAGACAAATTCTTACCACCCCTGTGCCTTTCTGATTGTTTCAATCTCAAGTGCTTTTCTTGGCTCAAAATGTAAATCCCTATCAACTTCCACAAAAGACACCTTTAACTCGCACAGTTCTTTAAGGCTGAAATACCCCCAC